>JANXPR010000427.1 GCA_025357215.1 Acidobacteriaceae bacterium
TATAACACACTCAAGGGACAGATGAAATTACTCCGCCAGGTAACCTTGTTGAGCGGCATTTTTGCGCTTGCAATCAGCTCCTTTGCCGCTCCCGCAGCGGCCCGCAAGAAGCATAAGGCCAAACCCCGGCCCAAGCCCATGGTGTTTCAAGAAATGGGCGACTTCACCGCCGTGGACGCTTTGATCCAACAGCAGATCAGTGAAGCGACCATCACCGGCGCAGTGCTCGTCGTGGGACATGACGGCAACGTGGTTCACCAAAAAGCATTCGGACGTCGCGCGGTTACGCCGAAGTCCGAGCCCATGACGCTGGACACGGTGTTCGATCTGGCGTCGTTGACGAAAGTAGTGGCGACTACTCCCTCCGTCATGCGCTTGCTGCAGTACGGACAGATTCGTCTGGAAGAACCGTTCTCGCGCCACATCTCGGAATTTGGCGTCAACGGAAAAGAGAACATTACCATTCGGCAGATGCTTACGCATTATTCGGGATTGCGTCCGGACTTTGATTTGAATCCCTACTGGGAAGGCCGAGACACGGCGTTTCGCATGGCGCATGAAGAAAAGTTGCAGGCCCCGCCCGGAGCGCAGTTCGTCTATAGCGACATCAATTTCATTGAACTCGGTGAACTGGTGCAGCAGATGTCCGGGATGACGCTGGACAAATATGCTGACATCCACGTCTTCCAGCCACTGGGCATGACGCACACGCGCTTTGTGCCGCCGGCGTCGATGAAGAACAAAATTGCAGAAACGCTTTCCGTGGACAACAAGCGCATCCTGCGCGGCATGGTGCAGGACCCAACCGCCGAGCGCATGGGCGGAGTGGCGGGACACGCCGGATTATTTTCCACTGCGGGTGATCTCGCGCTGTATGCGCAGGCGCTTATCGATCGCCAGACGATTCTTGCGCCAGACATCATAGAAAAGATGACCACGCCGCAGACGCCGCCTAACGCCGTGGAAGTCCGCGGACTGGGGTGGGACATTGATTCGCCGTTCTCCAGCAATCGCGGCGCGCTGCTGCCAGTAGGATCGTTTGGCCACACCGGGTTCACCGGAACCAGTATGTGGGTTGATCCGCATTCCAACACCTACATTATTCTGCTTACCAACTCGGTGCATCCGCGGCTGGCGTCCGGGCCGGTGGTATCTTTGCGGTCGCGTGTGGCCACGGCGGTTGCGGCCACACTGGAACTGAACGTGACTTCGCCGAGCAAAGAAAGCTCCATCGGCATAACAGGATACAGCGAACTGGCCGCCGGGTCGCGCCACATGAGCACCCGCAACGGCCATGTGCTGACGGGGATTGACGTCCTGGAGAAGAACAATTTTGCGGAGCTGAGAAGAAACGGCGTTCCAAAAAACGACCTGCCGAAGGCCGCTCCAGAAAAAGAAGGTTCGCCGGAAAAAGAAACTCCGCCGAAAACAGATGCTCCGCCAACCGAGGTTGCCGAAGGCGACAAACCGAAAGCTGATCCTGCGAACTCGGACCAAAGCAACCCAGAACAAAAGCCTGCCGATCAGGCCAGTGCGGAACAAGCCAAGACCGATCAAGTAAAAGCCGAGCCCACCAACGCCGAGCCGCCAAAAACCGAACAAGCGACAGACGACCAAGTCAAATCTGGAAGTGCGAAAGACGAAAAGCCAGTTTTGAAAATCGGCATCTTGACCAACCAGACCGGCATTGATGCACAGGGCAACCGTACCGTCGACGTGCTGGCTGCGGTTCCGGGCGTCAAACTTGCTGCAATCTTCAGTCCGGAGCACGGCATCTTCGGTAACGTGGACTCAGAAAAAATCGACAATCCTGTTGATGCCGTTACTGGAATCCAGGTGCACACGCTTTACGGCCGCACTGAGTCCAAGCGCCGCCCGTCCGTTGAAGAGTTGAAGAAGCTGGACGCCGTGATTTTTGACATACAGGACATTGGCACGCGTTACTACACCTATCCGGCAACTCTGGGCTATCTGCTGGAAGCAGCTGCTGCGGCCGGCACGGAAGTGATCATCCTGGACCGTCCCGATCCGGTGACGGGATCCATTGTCCAGGGGCCGATGTCCAAGACTGAGTTCTTGAGTTTTACGAATTACCGTCCGATTCCGGTGCGGCATGGCATGACCATGGGCGAACTGGCGCAGATGTTCAACGACGAAAACAAAATTGGCGCCAAACTGCGAGTCATCCCCATGCAGGGCTGGCTGCGTGGCGACTGGTTTGACGCTACGGGCATCGTGTGGGTGAACACTTCCCCCAACATGCGGTCCGTGAACGAAGCAGCGCTCTATCCGGGGGTTGGCCTGATTGAAAGCACCAACGTTTCCGTGGGTCGCGGCACAGACACGCCGTTTGAAGTTGTCGGCGCTCCATGGATCAAGCCGCGCGTCTTTGCTGAAGCGCTGAACGCGCGCCTGATTGCCGGCGTACGCTTCGTTCCGATTACTTTCACACCGAACAGCGGACCGTACGCGGGACAACCCTGCGGCGGCGTGAACATAATCGTCACCGACAGAAGCGTACTGGACGCGCCGGAGATGGGTATTGAGTTGGCGTCCGCCCTGCGAAAGCTTTATCCGGACGATTGGAAAATCGAACGGATGAACAACATCCTGGCGAACATGGACGTGGTGGACGCCGTGGCCCGGGGCGACGATCCGCGGATGATTGCCCAGAGCTGGCAGGACGATCTGCAGAGGTTCAGGGAACTGCGGGCCAAATACCTTTTATATAAGTAAGTGTAAAAGCCGTAACCGATAAAAGGGCAATTTCACCGCGAAAGCGCGGAGACGCGGAGAAAAAAATCGTGATCAAGAAACAGGGAGTTGCGCGACGTTACTGGTTCTTTGGGCCGGATCGTGCTGAGTTAAGTGCGGTGGTGATGATTTGTTGCCTTTTTTTGACCGCATGCAACAAACAGAAAACGGCCACTCCCGCGCCGGCCGCTGCCGCCACGAGTACTCCTGAAGCGATCGTCGAAGATGCTCCAACCCGCGAACTGCGCCAAATTGGCGATAAAGCCATGATCGCCTTACTGGCCAAGGACGTTGACACGCTAACTACCTATGACACCAACGCCGAGGACCAGGCGTCATTGAAGAACAAGACAGGCGATCCTTATTGCTACTTGTTCGATGCCTCATGCGCGGCTGATTCCGCGGCTCCGTCGGTCTATGACAAACTGGCCGGAGTACGCAAGCTCTCCATTGACGCTACCGCTACGGAGACTCCACTGGCAGGCAAGCGTTACGGCCTCCTGGTGTTTTATGACAAATCGAAGATTTCAGAGACGCAACTCTATTCACCGGATTTGATTTGCAGCGAGAAGACATTGAAAGAAACCGCTTCATGGCACTTCATTCTGGAAAAGGGAAAATGGACCACCAGCACGGTTTTTGACTACAAAGTGCCG
>JANXPR010000438.1 GCA_025357215.1 Acidobacteriaceae bacterium
ATCGCGTCTTGAGACCGGAGACTGCTTTCCACAGTTCCTCTGATAAATCATACTGGCTGCTCAACACACCACCGGGTTCGACTTCTTTGTATTCCTCAGAAGGGAACGTATCAGGCACAGGCGATGTGCTTTGCTCCGGCAAACTGCGGTTCACAGACCCCCGCACGAGCCCACCGCTGGACAGGGAGACCCAGTCACCTCCCACCTGCTGATAAATAGTCCAAGTGTTTGGCAGTTCCCGCAAAACAACGGTCGCAGGCTTGGCAGACTTGTTGGCTAACACTACGGCAAACGACAGCGGGTCGTGCGGTCGGACGGACCTGCTCGAAGGCTGTGCTGCCAGCGTAAACTCTGAACAGTTCTGAGCAACGCACGCCGGTGCGCAAAGTACGATGGCAACGAGCCCTGCTATCGCCGCGAAGTGAGCCTTCGGCGGACACGTGGTTACGAATTGCTCTTCTGCGACAACAGTTTTCCAACTCACTTTGGTTCCTCTTTCTTCTCTGGAGGAGCGGCCTGTTGTTGGATTTGGACTGCTGTGTTTGCCAGTTGATTTACGTTCTGCTGAGTCAATTGCGTATTCGGGTTTTCGGGGTTAGCCATCACGTTATTCTCCGTTCCAGGAACCACAAAGCTAGACTGATACTGAAACTTTCCCCAGTGGCCCCATTCACAACGGTGTTCACCCCTCCCGCCACGTATTCATCTTTCAAGCCTGCAAAGTGCAACGACTCATGACCCGGCACGTTACCTTGCTCCAAGTCGCCAGTTTTAGCCGTGCCGGTTTTCCCGTCGTTGTTCACTTCAGTCTTGAAGGCGTTGTTGTTGATATTGAGCGTGTTTTGTCCGCGAGTTTGAGCGTTGGGCAGACTCTTCGGGTCGGTTGAAGCGTTTACCTGTATGTTTACATTGTATTTCTGCCCACCTACAGTCGCCTCGTGTGCCCCGCCCAGTGTTCGGTTTGCGCTCTGCTGAAATGCTGCGGCCATTCTCGGGGTCGCATTCCCAGTCAACAACACATTGATCTGTACGTTGATGTTGTTACCTTGGACGGCGAAGTACGCTTCCTTGCCGTCAGGGTCAAATAGGGCAAGTGGGTTGTTTAGAACGTAGGAGTATCGATTCCAGCTCTGCGGATTGGCGAGTTTACCGCTTGCCGCCTTGGGATCGACCGACATGAAGCGACCAAGCGACGATCCATAGTACCTGGCTCCAAAGAAATCCAGTCCGGATTCGTTATCGCGTTCTTTGCCGGAAGAGCGTGACCGCAGGAGAAACGTGAGCCCGTCGCATGCGAGCGAATGCGTCATAGTGGAAACGCTTTGCATCGTAGCAATACCACGGACGCCGAGCACGATCCAGGGCGAGGAACGTAAGCAGCCCTAGGAGTGCAGTTCACTGGTACACGCGAGACATTTGAAACAGATTGGATAACCAATTCGAACGGCATTTCCTTCGGCGGTATTGTTCCGGTTGCGGGAACCCTGACAACTGTCCCCCGGATCTTGGCCTTGGCCACTCTGACGTTTGATGCGCACTCCGTTTCACTGAGAAGTTTTTTCAGGAGTTTCCATTGATCGTTACGCGTCGTAGGAAAGTGACCTCCGAAGGTTTGGTAATCGTCGCCGTAGGCGAATCGAAACGAACACTCTCCGTCCGTGATACGCGGGTACTCGACACCGGCGAATACTGATGCTTCCACCTCCACTTTCGAGTTCAGGAACTTCTCTGGACTATCTTGAATCGAGCAGAGGGATGTACGCTGGGTACGTGCCCACAAAGTGCTGTACATGCTCAGGATGATCAAAGACACCCAAAAGAGGCGCTTACGACTCATGGTTTGCACCCTCCGTTCGCGCAATCTGTGTCTGCCCCATCTTTGGCCGCTGCGTTAACCCCCTTAGATCGCAACGAGTCAACAGTTGCAGCATCCGCCTTCGCCCAACCCGGACTCCACAATACGAAGTCCTTACTCATGTCAAGCACCCCGTTCGTCATGTCGGATCCGTTGCTGGGGCTGTGTATATTTTCAAACCCAATTGCCTGGGAGAAGTAGGACCCGGTCCCGTACGCGTCCTGTTCGAGGCCATAAGCCTGGTTCCAACTGGGTTTGCCGGGTACGATCTCGCCAGCGTGAACGCCTTCATGGACGCCCGCAGCCTGTGCGCCCTGTTCTCCGTTCGACATGCCTGGATTGAGCACGACATTGATTGTTGACGTTGAGCCATTGGCGAAGCTTGTTTGGCCTGGGCTGTTCAAACCAAGATTGACGCTGATGTTCACTGTCTGGCCGCGCGCATTCTTTTGCCCCTCAGCACCCAGTCCGTCCAACGTCCTCTTCAATGCGGCCGCTTGCTTTGTATCGCCATTCTTAACAGCCTTGTCGTACGCGGCTTGCGTGGCTGCATACGCGTTTCGGACATTCGTTTGCGTCTGTGTAAACGCGGCATTGCAGGCCTTGTCGCTTGAAGAGCACGTATTGGTAAAGAAATAGAGACCGGTTGGATCGATATACCTCAAAGGATTGTTTCCAACGTATGCATATCGATTCCAGGTCTGAGGACTGCCAGGGCGGCCGCTGCTCAACAGCGGGTCGGGCGTCATGAACCGGCCTAAGCTCGAAGCGTCGTACCGTGCGCCGAAGTTATCCAGGCCGGATTCGGCATCGCGTTCTTTGCCGGAAGAACGAGATGCAATCGAAGCACACGGATACACAAAACGCGGACTCCAGTCATAGATGAAGGCCTTTTGCATCGTAGTGGCGTATTCCCCTCATTCCGCTGTCATCGGCAGCGCACTAGTTTGGCCAGGCAACGTCCGTTGGCACTGGTTCAACTGTCAGGATCTTTAGGAAGCGCACTCTCGTAGCGAATTGGTTTTGATGACCCCAGCGCGAGTTTGTTCCGCGCATTACGTCGGCGAGAGCAGGAGGAGTTCCAGGGGGGATCACCACTGGTTTCGGCCCGTAGAACTCAAGCCGGACGGTGACCCTTGCACGACCATTTTGCTTTAAGAGTTGATTCATCTTCGTTAGGAGTTCCGGCGAAGTTGTTTGGCGCAGGTCATCGGCGTAGTCAACCCATGAGGTTGACTCTCGGCTTGGACAGTCGGGATCATAAAGGCTCATGATCTCACCACCGCTTCTGTAAATTGCCTGAACCAGCAAGACGCGATGGTTGTACATCTTTGGCTGTTCCGCCAGCTTGCAGTATGGGACGCTCCCCCCATGTATGCCCGACCTGCTTTCCTGCCCGACAGCAAATGTCGGGATTAGGCAGACCAGCAATAGAAACTGAAATAAACACTTGCCTCTCTTGGCGATCATCATTGCTTATCCTTCTTCATCGTCAGAATAGGTGGGCCGGGATTCTGAGGCGTCACTCCGTATCCGTTTGCGGGATCGGCTAGAAACTGATTGATCGTTGAGTTGATCTGCGCTGGCGTGTCACTCGGGTTGACCGTACCCTGTCCGAAGGTCCAGGATTGGCCGGACTGCTGCAATATCGTCATCTGCGTGTGGTATGCCTGATTTTCAGCGCCATACGACGAAAGGTTCAGACTCTTGTCAAAGCTTCCATTCGGTTTGAATGAAGCGCCGAGCGCTGTGTCCTGTTCAACATGGGTTCCTTCATGCCCGACCAGACCATCTAAGTTCGTGCCAGTCGCCGCTCCTGGAATGGACACTGTGATGCTGTAGGAGGCGGACTTCCCGTTGTAGCTGACTGAGAGATTAGTGTTCCCTTTATCAGAATCCGTGTATTGCACAGCGACATGGTTGTCCTTGGTGGGGTCACCGTAGGCAGCCGCGGCAGCCGCTACGCCCTTATCCTTCGACTGTAAGTCCCTCTGTCGAGAGGCTTCAAACGCTTTGTCCTTATCTGTGGCGCACTTATTTGCGTCATCCTTGCAGGTATACATGCCGGTGGGATCGGTGTAGCGGAGAGGGTTGTTCTGAACGTAGGCATACCAATTCCACGTCTGTGGATTTGCAAGCTTGATAGCCCGAACGCCCGCCGGGTCTGGGCTCATAAAGCGGCCCAACGTAGAGGCATAGTACCTTGCGCCAAAGTAGTCGTTTCCTGATTCGGCGTCTCGTTCTTTGCCGGTGAAGCGGGATCACCTGCTAGACACTGCGCGGAGTGACAAGCTGCGGATTGCGTCACAGTCGTGGACCTCCCGTCGTAGGCTCAGTGCTGGCTTGGCGAGTCATCATGTGCGTCTGAAGGCGCACAGTTCAGTGGCACATGTACAACCTCGGAAACGGATAGGATGACGATCTCCAGGCGCATTTCATCCTCAGGTATGGTGCCAGTCGGGGGCTCTCGCTCTACGATGCCCTTGATCTTTGCTCTGACAATTCTGGCATTCACCGAGCAGTTTGATGGAGGGGGAGTGCTCAGAAGCTTCGACATCAGAGCCCATTGGGCATCATGCCTCACGCGGAACCCGTGCCCTAAGGTCTGATAGTCATCGCCAAAAGCAAAGAGAAATAAGCATTTTTCATCTTCTAGCTGGCTTCTTGCTCCAATGAATATCGTTGCGCGTATTTCAACATGTGCGTGTAAAAAGCTCTCTGGATTTTGCTGAATTGAGCAGAGCGACACGCGCTGAATGTTTTGTTTTGCCCACACCCCATGAGACGAAACGAGGATGATAGCCGACAGCAGTAGAGCATACCTTAAACTCATTTTTTGCATCCTCCGTTTGCGCAATCTAGATCTGCTCCAGCCTTCGCAGATGCGTCCACTCCGTGAGAGCGCTTTGTTTCAACATCTGCCGCAGCCCAGCTCGGATTCCACAACGTGTAATTCTTGCTCATATCGTCCCCTTCCCCAAAACTGCGGGTATCGGAAAACCCGATGGATTGAGAGAAATAGGACTCCGTTTCGTAAGCGTCGTGTTCAAGAGAGTTCGCCTGGCTCCAAGTCGGTTTTCCTGGCGTTATCTCGCCGGCATGTACGCCCTCATGGGCAGTTTCGGCTTGTGCGTCGTCCGAACCATTGCTTCGGGTTGGATTGAGCACGATGTTGATCGTGGACGTAGACCCATTAGCAAAGCTCGTCTGGCCTGGGCCCCGCAATGTGGGATCGGCGCTAATATTCACGGTCTGGCCGCGCGCGTTCTTTTGCCCCTCAGCCCCTAGCCCATCCAATGTCCTCTTCAAAGCCGCTGCTGCCTTTGTGTCGCCATTCTTAACGGCTTTATCGTATGCGGCTTGCGCGCCTGCATACGCATTTCGGACATTTGTCTGCGTCTGTGCGAACGCAGCATTGCAGGCCTTGTCGTTAGAGCCACAAGTATTCTTGAAGTCATACAGGCCTGTAGGGTCGACGATCGCTAGCGGGTTGTTCCGAGCATAGGCATATCGGTTCCAGGTCTGAGGATTCCACGGTCGCCCACTGTTCAGCAGTGGATCAGGCGTCATGAACCTACCCAAGCTGCTCGAATCGTACCTGGCTCCGAAGTTATCGAGACCGCTTTCGGCATCCCGTTCTTTGCCGGTGAACTTGTAAGACCTCTCTGTGCTACTTTCTTCCAAGGTATTTAATTAAGACCGGATCACTCCTCGCCAGATTCGCCCAATGAATAATAGGGTTAGCCGGGTGTACTTTGCCTTCTTTCTTGATGCGCGAGATCTCGGTCATTACTTGACTAGGATCACTTCCCCATGCGACCTCCAATGTTAGTTTCTTGGGCACCAGAGTTTTGCAGGATAGCTGACTTGAGATTGGTTCGGCAAAAACACCCTCCAGCAATTCTTGTGGGGCTAATAATCGAAAAGCGGGTTCTGGATACGAGTATGGTGGAAAGCTCACTTCGCTCTTCACAGAAGTTGGAATGAGAATTGTATTTGTACTCTGATCATATCCCAGCAAGTCTGCGGCACGTCCCGTAAGGAAGGTGGTGTAGACATAAATGGTGTCTGAAGAGGAGTTCTTAACGCTCCAGTTAAACCGAATCCCCATTGCACAATCGTAAGTGACATCCGAGACGTGGACGGCGACCTTCGATCCGTTTGACACCTTAAGAGAATCTGGTGCATTGTTTTGTGCACTCAAAAACACCGGCCAAACGAGCGCTAAGCAAAACGCAATGCTGATCAGTGATTGATTTTTTTTCCTCATTGATCCTCCTTTCTTAATGGAAGCTCTTGTTCCTGTCGAAGTTGATTCTCAATCCTCACGGCAACCGGTTCACTGTGATCGTGCCCCAGCATGCCCTCAAGAGCGTGGCCTAAGAGTTCATGGCCGGCAATAATCCCGTTGGGTGTAAGCCTTTCAAACCCACCATTCTGTAGAGGAACGGGACGTTGAAACATGCCTCCGGCTCCATTGGGAGCAAGCGTCACCGTGACGTTACCGTTTTTATCGACTAATGTAGCGCCTCCGCCTCCCACTTTCGAAACGTCGACCGTTTTGCCAGTTTGAGGATCGACAACCGTAGCGCTCATTATAACTGTCGCTGTTTTGGTGCTGTTGATTGCTTGCACTAACTTGTTGTACCCGACTGAATGTTTGCCTTTGAAATCGGCCGCTGCCTTCTTGTCCAAGACTAGTTTGGTCTTCCCATCTTTGCCGGTATTGGTCTTAAAAAGGTCTGATTCACCCTTTGCTGAAGCATTCGCTACGATTCTCTTTTGTTCATCGCTTTTGTCTTCATTTGTGCCAGTCAAGACAACTTGGTGCCCATCAACATCGTACTTAGTCGTCGGAATGTTCCTTACGTATGTGTAAAGGTTGAGGGACTGCGGATCGGTAAACTCAGCGTAAGGCACGGCGGTTGCCTTGGCCGCCCAATCGGGCGTCACGAAGCGTCCCAGCCCGTTGGAGTAATACCTGGCTCCGAAGTAATCAAGCCCGGTTTCTTGATCACGTTCTTTGCCGGTGAACTTGTAGGCTGAAGGCGCGTGCTGGATTAGGCAGCCGTACATATTGCTCAGTGCGTCGTAGGCATGGATTCGACGGCTTTCCCGTGGTTTTCCTTCAAATCGTTCTGGTAACACGCCACGTAGCTGTATGGCGGTCTGATTCGACTTTTGTTCGGAAGTGCAAGACGGAAAGGAATCTCAAAATGCCAGGTTTCGCTCACATGGTTGACCGGCACACTGAAGCGGACTTCTCCCCCAGATGGGATTACCTTGAGCATCTGAGGCCCTGGCTGATAACCGTCGTTATAGCCATGCGGACGCTTCACCCCTTCGTTTCTTCCAGCACTTTGCGGTCTGTGCTTTATGGCATCTTCCGCACCTCTGACTTCTGCCTCATTCATGTTGGGCGAGAGAAAGATATCCGTCAGGTCCTCCTGCCCAGATTGGTAGCCAACTCCTGACCCCATGGATTCCGTCCCGGTAGAAGGTCTGTTCGGAACTACTTCGTCTTCTACCCAAAGCGCTTCGTCCGCACTTTCGGCAGGAACTCCAGACGCTATGATCACGACTGGCAACGTACAGTTGTTTCTTAGCCGCAACCAAACCCCAGTATCCGGTTCACCATCGCGCAGCGGCTTCCTTGGACCAAGATGGTCCACCTCAAGATATACATAGGGTTTTGACGGATCGATAAGAAAGCTTTCCACTGAGCTCGCCACTTTCGTCCCAGCGCCCGCTGCAATGAGCAAAGAGGTCAATAAGCAAGAAGCCACAAAAGGGGTTTTCCTTGGAAGATTCATGGCTGAAGACGCCATCCTTTCGTGAAGGCAGGCTTTGTGTCGTCGGCTCCATTCGCCTTCTGGATTGCCTTTTGCAGGTCTGGAGTAATCACCTTAAAGGTATCCCCTTTATTCCACTTAACGCTGTTGTTATACAGCCCTGCGGTATAGCCGTTTGGATACAGAGCCCCGAGCTGAGCGTTCATGATGTTAAATTGCACGTGATTGGCATTCATTTCGGTCTGATTGTGAGTAGGGTCCATATTCGCCGAAAACCCTGATTTGACCCAGTCAGAACCGTCGGCAATATGCGAGCCTTCATGAGCAACTAGGCCAGCGCTTTGATCCTTTCCGACAGCGTCAGGATTGAAAGTCACGTTGATGTTCTGCCCAGTCGGGTTGTCGGCGCTCTTGTTCCCGTTAGCGACACCGCTCACTTCGGTGACTCCAGTTCCGCTCGTGATATTGCCGTCGAAGCGAACATTCACGCCGTTGTCAACACCTTGAGCGCCATAAGCATCGATGGAGCGTTGCGCCGCCGCCTTATCATCACCCGTCAGATTGTTCGCTGCAGTTTGCGCATCGGCCAGGCTCTTGGCAAAATTCTGATCGTTTTGTGAGCTGCACGATGTGCTGTCCTCACAGACGTAGAGGCCTGTCGGATCAGTGAGGCTAAGCGGATTGTTTAGGGTGTAGCTGTATGCATTCCAGCTCTGTGGGTTCCGTCGGTCGGCTCCGATGTTGCTAGGATCGGGGGACATGAAGCGTCCCATCGTACTCGCGTTATACCTCGCGCCGAAGTTGTCCAAGCCGCTCTCGGTATCGCGTTCTTTGCCGGTGAATTTGTAGATGGAAATCTGCTGTCCCCGAGCCCACCGCTTCTCTGACGAACGCCATCTTCACACGAAGGCCCGTTAATCGTGATTTCGTTCCCCCTTATGAGAAGTAGTGTGCCGTCTGAGAGCGCGGCAGCAGACTCATGCTTACCAATCTTCCTGATCGCATCGGTATGACTATCGAGAATGACAACTTCTTTTGTACGGTAATTTTGGGAAACGAGCCAACGCAAGCTGCCGCCCCGAGATAAACTGTCATACTCGAAATTCTTCGCAACAACGCTCGAGAGATTTCGCGTCCCGGCAATCTTGCGCAAGCTCCTCTCTGCGCCCGAAACCCCGATGAAGTACACCGCGTTGCCTGCTTCCGCAGCGGCATAGCAGTTGGTGTGTACTATCGCCACTTTCCCATTGCTAGTGTTGAAAGCCCTTAGAGGAGTAGTGCCAGCTTGATCGTATGTGCGGGCATATAAAATGTGGCCATCATGCGCAAACGCGAGGTCCCATCCTGACTTTTCACTCTCGAAGCGGTCGGGAATCCGCCAAGTACGTGTTTCAGCCTTCTTCTTTAAATCATAGAGGACGAGGGTATCAGAACCCTTGCCCACACGCCAAAAAGCCAACAGCAAACCGTCGGAGGAGATAGTCAGGCCCTCTGAAGGCCCATCCAACATCAGCTCTGCGAGACCACTTGGCAAATCCAGCTTATAGATACCCTGATCGGTTTGAAAGTATGCAGTACTGGCGTCCGCTTGCCACACCGGTGGAGGAGGATTAGACGCCTCGGGAACCTGCAACCGGGATATCTTTTCCTCTTTGCCGCCCAGATGTAAATGGAACAGCCGCCCTGTGACTATCTCTCCTTCCGCTTCTTCTCGCGAACCGTAGAGCAGTATGTCCTTTCCTTCGGGCGAAGGCGAGATTGAGAAGATGCTCTTTGTTTCTGGTAAAGATGTTGTGGTACACGGCTTCCCAGTTCCACCTACTGCCATTATCAAATAGCCAAACAGGGCGAGAAGGGCCCCATTCTTAATGATCGTCATGAGATTCCCTTGGAATCGTGATGTGGATGTGATTCTCATGCTCCCCCTGAAGTTTATCATTGGTGATTCGCGCACCGTCCTTGTACAGGCCGGCAGGTCCGTAGTTCTCATGAGCAACACCAACTCCAGGCTTATTTGCGGAATGTTGAAACGCATTGACCTGGGCAGCCGTTTTCAAGTCAGTGGCAGACGTTGACACCTTCTTTCCATAAACCTTGTTGATATCGACTGCAGTGCCGTTGTAGTGATTTGAGTTTGGCGCGTGTTGACCGTTAGTCGTAGCAGAGACATTAATATTTCGGACGCCTGAGTCGTTTGCTACGGCAGCGACATATTGTTCAGTCTTGGCTGCCATAGGCGGTGCGGCACTGTCATAAGTAATGACGACTCGTTGTGGTGTCTCATTCCCGACCTCACCCGAGGTCTGCGCTTGCGATTGTGCCAGGTTGCGTATGGCCGAGCATGTATTACCGCCTACATCCTGGCAGCCGCTGACGGCTCGCGACAATACGTTGGCACTCGGCGGGTCTGAGGTCTGGTGACCGTCCACATCCACTCTCACCGTGGGCAAGCCGCGCACATAGCTGTACTGGTTGAGCGATTGCGGGTCGGTCAGATCAGCGTAGGGAACAGGAACGGGAACCGCGCTCCAGTCCGGCGTGATCCATCTTCCGAGCCCGTTCGAGTAATACCGCGCACCCATGTAATCGAGGCCGGATTCCGTGTCGCGTTCTTTGCCGGTACAACGTGACCCATTGCCCTTTTCCAGCCACACTCCCGGCAACCCTAATGCGGTTGTGGAGTTGCAAACCTCGTGCCCTAAGAACAATGCGGGATTTTTCCCAAAAACCCCCTGATGCGGTTTTTCGCCCTTGAACGTGCGCGCGCCGGTGCGCGTTTCATTCGGGAAGAGATCGGCGGCGGGCGCGGGATCGGCGCACCACGGCACGAACATTTTTTCTTTAGCCGCTGTTGGGAAGGCTGCAAACACTCAGCGGATATTCTACGGCCAGCGAGTGCGAGAACGCGAGCTATAAAGCCGTGTGGACACACTACGGCCTATCCGAGAGAGAACTCTCAGAATCATTTCAGCAGGATTTTGTGAGCGTTGCTGCTAGACGTGATATTGCCTTGTCATTGGCCTTTCATTGACCTGTCGTGCTGGATCAGTCCTCGCGGTCCTCGTCTGCTTCACGATCAAGCGCGGTCAGCAACTCGGCGGGATCGGCGGGCCTGGGCGTCTCCGTTGGAACGGGCGGCGCTTTCTCTTTCTCGATGAACGCTGTCGGATGCGTCGCCGCGTACACCTGCTGCAAAGCGCGCAGCGCAACGTGCGTGTAAATTTGCGTGGTCTTGATGTCCTCGTGTCCGAGGATCTGCTGAATGAAACGGATGTCGGCTCCGTTCTCGTGCATGTGCGTGGCCATGCAGTGCCGCAGCAAGTGGCACGCTCCCACCTTCCCGGTCTTCGCGGCCACGATCTGCACGCGCACCGTCCACGTGAGATGATCGCGGCTGAACGGTTCACCGTCCGCAGTCAGAAACACCGTGAGGTCGTCCGGCTCGATGGCAAGATGTGGCCGCGCTTCCGCGATGTACTTCTGAAGCCATGCCGTCGCGCGCTCACCGATCGGCACGTAACGGTCTTTCTTGCCCTTGCCCTGGCGCACCACGATCAATCCGCGATCTAACTGCAAGTCAAACAGTTTGAGATTTACTATCTCCAGGCGGCGCAGTCCAGTGGCATAGATCACTTCCAGGATGGCGCGGTCCCGCAGTCCTAGCGGCTCGGCAAGGTTGGGCTGCATCATCACCTGCTCGATCTCCTGCACGGAAAGGATGTTCTTGGGCAACGTGCGGCCCACGCGCGGCAGGTCGATCTCGGACGCCGGGTTATGCAGGATGTGATTTTGCCGCGTCATCCATTTGAACCAGACGCGCAACGGAACCAGCCGCGAGTGCTGGCTGCGAAACGTCAGCGGTTCGCCGTTCTTCTTGCGGTAGTAAAACAAGTGCCGCTGATAACGCTCCAGCACTGGCCGCGTGATTTCGCTCGGTTCGCGCAAGCCGTGTTCATAGGCCCACCGGATAAAGAAGCCGATGTGGACCAGCCGATTCTTCACCGTGTGCTCGGAGTAGGCGCGCACCCGCAGCGCGTTCAGGTGCTCGTGCATCAAGACTTCAAGCGGCGTCTCGGGCGCGGTGCTCGTCTGCTTCCGTTTCTTCTCTACGCGCGCCATCACTTCACCCCCGCGCGCTTCGGCGCCGCGTGGCCGTTGGGCTTGGTTACAGCTACGACGGGACTCGCCGGATTCACGGCCACCGGAGAAGTGTTTTCCCGATTCCCGCGACGATGTTGCGCTCTCCTGCATATTTGCTGGCGATTCTTCGCTTTCGACATCCCCGCGAAGTGGCCGCGAAGTACCCGCGAAGTTGTCCTCTACCCCCGCGAAGTTGGCGTCATAGTCGAGCCGCAACTGGTACACGAAGACTTGGCCCTGGCTTCCACCATGCCGCAAGATGAGGTATTCCATCTCTTCCAAACGGCGCAGATGCACGCGTAACTGCGTGTCGCCCCACTTGGTAAACTGCCGCACGATCCGCCGCGTGAAACGAAACTCCTCCGGCTCAATCTGAAGCCGTTCGCATTCCTGCTGTACCATCTGCCCGATCAGCACCAGCAAGCGGCGCGTGTGCTGCGGCAGCTCGTCCAGCGACGGCATGATGACCTGATACATAAGCTGTTGCGCCAGCTTCACGTCTGCTTTGGTGGCCTCGATATATTCCAGCGTTTCACCGTTGCGCGTCTCGGTTTTGATTTCACGCTGCTGCTGGTGCAAGAGCGCAATCGCATCAATCAGCGTTAGCATCTTGACGTGATCGCGCCGCGTCCGCGTCATGGTGTCGGGAAAGTCCTCTTCCTCCCGCATCAGGTTGTTGGCTACCTCGATGGGGCGCAAGAGCCGTTGCGCGTTGCGGTGCAGCCGGATAATCTTCGCCCGGTCCCGCCGCGCCCATAATCCTTCCGTGGTGCGCGCCTCGCGCTGCTTGCGATGAATGGCCCGCGTCTGCTCCCGCTCCTCGTTCACCGTGAGCACGATACAGCGGTTCACTAACTCTTCGTCGATCTCCTGCGCCGTGGTGGTAAGGCAGATCATCACCGGGCCTTCCACCCGGTACTCATGCGTCACATGCTTGCCGCTCACCGGGTCTTTGCCCGTGCTGGCGATATTCAACACGCCTTCACTCTGCAACAGCTTCAGCGCATAGGCTGCGCGTTGCGCTCCCTCTTCCTCGGACACGGCCAGGATTTTATGTTTGAGGTTCTTTTCGCCCATGTAGAAAAGCGCCTGGCTGGTCATGGCCGAATATTCCTCGCGGTGTTCTTCCGGGATAAAGTCCAACACCGCTTCCATCAGCGAACTCTTGCCCGCCGCGGACGCCGATTGCACCACGATGGCCAGCGGCTTTTGCAACAGGCGCGACACTGCCGCCAGATAACTTACTTTCTTGTTCGTCTCCTCGCCCACCACGCCGCACTTGTCGAAGTCCTCCAGCACTCGATCTAACAGGCGGGGATCGCGCAATAGCTCCGTTGCGGCCGCTTGCTCCTCGGGCGTCATGATGGTTTTTTCTTCGGTCGGCGTTAACGCCTTGCGTATCAGCTCCCGCTGTAAGTCGTACAGGCGCGTCCATAGCTGGCCTACTTCGCGGTGGATCGTCTCTTCCTTGGTGGCCAGCTCGTGCGCCGTCTGCTTGGCGAAGTTCGCGCGGTGGCGGTAATTCTCCATGTCGAAGCTGTCGCCGTGATAGCACCACTCGCCGCGCACGTTCCGGCCTGAGACTTTCACGTTCACTTGCATCTTGCCCTGGCTGGTGCATTTCTCCAGATTCAAGACGCGGTACGCGCGCGGGCCGATGGTCACCGTAACCTCGCCGTTCTCGATCTTCACCACTGGCTCAACGGGCGCGGACAGCGGCATCGGTCGCGGCGTGGCTTCTTCCTGCTGCGCGCTTTCAGGACTGGCGGCTAAAGGAAAAATATTCTGCTCTGGTGGAGAGATATTTTTTTCCTTAGCTGCCGTGGTGGTAGCTGCGGGGATTTTTTCTTTCACGAGTTCGCGGACCTCCTCGATATTTTTTTCTTTCGCTGCGGGTTTGGCTTGGGCCTCCTCGATCACAGCGGGCTTGAGGACACTCACGGCAGGCCGCTTGCCCTGGCCCAGCCAT
The DNA here is from genome assembly GCA_025357215.1 of Acidobacteriaceae bacterium. Lineage (GTDB taxonomy): Bacteria > Acidobacteriota > Terriglobia > Terriglobales > Acidobacteriaceae > Angelobacter. The sequence goes on from JANXPR010000438.1 coordinate 13,757, forward strand.
GCCGCGCTGGTCAGCATTACACCCAACGCCTTGGCTGCGGGCTGCGTCATGTGCGCGTACTCGTTCGCGTCCTGGCCTTTGGGAAACTGCACCCGGAAACACTCCAGCCCCAAGCTCATCAGTTCTTCGCCGTGGGCCTGGGCCGCGCGCTCTCCCGCGTCGTCGCGGTCATAGGCGAGATAGATTCGTTTTGTGCCGTGCTGCTGGAACGCCGCGCGCAGCTCGTCGGTAAAGTTGTTCACTCCGTAAACGCAAGTCACGTTGCGGTAGCCCGCGCACCAGAACGTCAGCGCATCGATCAGGGCTTCGCACAAGATGATTTCTTTCGATGCCACCAGCGCCCGCTCGTTCCACACTCCGCGATGCGGTCCCGGCAGGTAGAGATGCCGCGCCAGGTCCGGGCGCAGTTTGGCCGTGATCTTGCGCCCGTACATCTGCACCACGTCGCCGTCCAGATTCAGAATCGGGATCACCACGCAACCGTTGAAGTGCTCGTGTCCAGTTTCTTTGCGCAAGATGCCCAGCTCGATCAGACGCCCGCGCTGCGCCGCGCCGTCTACCCGGCGCGAGTGGGGCAGGTGGTACGAAAGCGAACGGTCGGACAGGCCGATGCGAAACTGCTCCAGCATCTCCGAAGATTTCAAGCCGCGCTCGATGAGGTACTGCTGCGCCGCTGGATTTTCTTTGAGCCGCTGCTGGTAGTAGGTCACGATGGTATCCAGCAGTTTGCGGTCGTCGTCGGTGTGTTCGATCAGTGCCGGCAGCTTGGTGAGAAGGGTTCTTTTTGGCGGCGGCCCTCCTGCCGGCGCGGTGGCCAGCATCGGCAGATGGTCCCGCTTCAACAACTCCACCGCGTGATTGAAGCTCACGCTCTCGGCGTACTTTACCCACTCGATCACGTCTCCAGCGCGGCCACAGCCGAAGCATTTCCAGACGTTCGCCTCCGGGTCGATGCTCAAGCTGGGATTGGTGTCTTGGTGGAAGGGGCACAGCCCCATCAGGCTCCTGCCGCTGCGCCGCAACTTGATCCCCCGCGCCTCGGCCAGCCGTTGTACCGAAACCTCCCGCTTCAGTCTTAGCTTTACCTCGTCCGGGACTCGCGGCATTTCGTTTGGCTCCTTTCGCTCGTTTTCAGGGTTTCTCCGAAAACCTGTCAAGAGGATTTTGCTATTTTTTATAGGGTAGGTAATCGTGATTCGTTATACAGTAATTTACTATGTCAAGCAAGAGCGCATCTGCCGTGGTTGCCGGAAACTGCCTTTACATTGATCCCATGCCGAAGAAGTCGAAACGGAAGTCTGTAAGCTCGGGACAGGAAACGATAGGCCAGCGGCTAGCTCGGATTCGGAAGGAACGGGGCTTCACTCAGCAGCAGCTTGCCGAACGCACAGGTCTCATCCAGGTATTGATCTCCGATTACGAACACGAGAAGCTACGCCTAACGGCTGAGATGGCTGTGCGCTTTGCTGATATTTTGGGAGTCACTACGGATGAGCTGTTGCGTGGAAAGAAGAACACCGCACTGTTAAGGCGACAGCCAAGTCTCAAACTCCTCCGGCGCATGAAGCAGATTGAGAACCTGCCTCCGTATCGGCAGCGGGCATTGCTGACCACGATTGATGGTTTCCTCGCGGCATCGGCGCAAGACAGGTAAAGAGGCAATGTTGAGCACCATCATTTCGTTGTTCGCGGCCCTTGGGATCGGAAGTCTCATCGGCGCACTTTTTCAGTCGCGACTTGAGCATCAAAAACTCCTTAACCAGCAAGAACACGATTTAAAGCGTAAACGATATCTCTGCATTCTGATCTTGATGCTTACGAAGCTCGATCCTGATTCGGGAATGCGTCATTTGCAAGAACACAGGCCGGATTTGAGAGAGCTGAAGGATTTAAACGCTGAGATTCGCATGGAACTTCTTAATGCTGTGCTCTTCGCTAGCGATAATGTCATTGTTGCCATGGCCACATTCATCGACAACCCAAGTTATCCGGCTTACGTGAGGACTGCGGCAGCAATGCGTCGGGATTTGTGGAACAAGAAGACGGCCATTGATGAAACAGCTCTGAAGGTAGTTGCCGAGCCAGAGAAGATGCTAAAGGAAGCAAGCCACTCGTCCGCACGATAATCCGGCGATTTTTCCCGAACATTCCAGAGAGAGACATTCCGAACATAGCGGAGAGGTTTTTTCACGGGTGGGGGCGCGGTCTGTCAAGCCCCGGAGCGAATGCGGAGCCGTGAAGGCGCTCCGCGCTTTTTTGCGGAGCGGGGCTTTACAGGCCGGGACCACGCCCGTACACTCGCCGCGTTTTCGGAATGGCTCGGTGATGGGAGTGTGAAGGCCGATAGGAGGCTGACATGAAGTTCAACCCGTGGCTGATCGTATTTTTGTTGGTCCTGTTCAGCAGTGCAAAATCCTCGTTCGCCAGAACGACTGGCGTGGAACTGCACGATGACTGTCGTTGGGCACAAGAGGAGGAAGCGAAGCTCACAGAAGAAGAACATCTTAAGATGGCAACGTGCGTATCTTATGTTCATTGGAGTGGCTGAGGGCTTCGGTCTAGCTCGGGGCCATTTATGCGTACCAAACGGAGAAGGCGTTACGAGCAGGCAGCTTGGTATCGTTGTATTTAAGTACCTGGAAAAACATCCAGAGGAACTCCATCTCGGTTCCGGAACGTTGGTCATCAGAGCACTTAGACAAGCGTTTCCGTGCAGGTAAAAGCTTGGTTATTTTCGTTGATATTTTGGCCTGTTGGGCTTGTGAGGCTTGGGTTTTCGAGTGCGACCGTGAGTGTGAACGTGAAGCGAAGGTAAGCCATAACTCAATGCTGTCAATCCTTCTTCAACTGCTATGCTGCCGGGTGCGGCTCTCATTTGATCTGAAACCGACCTGAGATTGTCCTCGATTTGCTTACGGTATTTCAAACCATATTTAGACTTTAAACGTTGTGCTTCTTGCTCCAACGGATTCATGTGAGCGGTTTCCTTTCTGCAAGATTCTACTACTCGCCCATGCCTGGCTCTGGCCTTCACAATGCCACCGTACACTCGCCGCGTTTCGGAATGGCTCGGTGGATGGTGCTGGAGCTTAAGCATTACTCTTTACACGAAGATCAAGTTTGGTGCCAACAGAAAGAGCTGCCGAGTATTTCTTCTCAAAGATGTCCTCAACAGTGACGCGGATTTGAACATCACGCGGCAGACGTTCGTTCGCAAACGCGGCGATTGGCACCGCGACACCGGAATAAGGCCCGATTATTAGCGGTGTGTCATTTTGGATGGTTTCGGTGTCGCCAAACGTTTCTACATAGCGTTCACTTTCGAGTTCTATCCACTTGCCGTCCCGGTCTTGTGCTCCAAACTGATATGCGCGAATCGTATTGGGACGTGAGCTGCTGTTGTAAACCTCGATGATTCCAACAACCCGCTGGCCTTGTTGTGATCTCAGCCATT
>JANXPR010000479.1 GCA_025357215.1 Acidobacteriaceae bacterium
CGGTCTTGCTGCACCCCGGCTAGTACGCCGACTGCTTACTTCGGCTGTATCGTTATTGGGAACGTGGTATGCGCTGGGTTCAGAACTTTCGCACCCGACGTATTCGTTCCGGTTGACGTGAACGACCCGGCCTGGGTCGGAGTCACGCTGTAAGTCACAATCATGGTCGTGCCGCCAGCCAGAGTTGGAGTCGTGCAATCCAGCGTCTGACCGTTGACCGCGCAACCACCGATGCTGGTGCGATTTCGCGTTCAGAAAACGCTAAGTGCTGTCTGGGCGTCGTCACTCCGCGTCTTGCTCTCGGCGTATCGGCGCGAGGCCGGCGCAAGAAAGCCGATGTGTTCAAAGCCTAAAGATTGATCTGCTGACAATCGCGCCTGCGCACTACGAATCCTGGCGGCATAAGCCAAGCCAAAAAAGAGGGCCGGACGGCTACGTCCGGCCCTTCTTATCTGACCGGTGCCCGATTGAACCGGCCAGCCCGGGGACCCGAAGGTCCCCGGATATCCGCCGGGCGCCCGATGCTCGCGGCCCCTGCAACGACAACAGGGAACTCGTAAAAAATTGGCTTGCTTCGTCCTTTGACACGATGTTGAAAAACATCGGGGCGGCCATCTACGCCGCCAACACTGCGCGTGAGCTTTCCGGTGATAAGAATTACTTGCAGGAATGGAAAGATAGAAGCTTCCCTGCCGTATGCCGGAAAACAGGCGCAAAACGGCCTAGGACTTAGGTCCGAAAAGGAGCGAAAAGAGGAGTTTCTGTCCGTGGGGACCACTGCGTCATCACGGAGACCGGGACTCCAACCGTTTCCAGTTGAGGCGCCGCCAGGACCGGGAAAGAACTCACAATCAGCTTGGCGGATTGTTCGTGCACGGCGGGTGTGGTCATCACCTGAGGCTTTAGGTAGTTCAACTCCACCGTGACTACCGGAGGCGTATCGTCAAACGGATCTGGATCGTAGGAATCGCCCCAACTGCTGGCCGCTACCGAGAGCAGCAGCATGAGGCTGAGCGCGAGCCGACGAATGTAAATGTCTAAACGATCCATTTGTGTATTCCCGGACGGCCTCTACTAATTCCCAATTTCCACCATGATAGGGTGACTCAGGCGAATTGGGCAAGCGTTAGGACTTAATTAAAGACTCTAATGGGAATTGATCAAGAGTAACACTTTTGGAACCCTTGGCCCAGACCGGCAATTCCACAGGTGATGTGCCCGATTGCTCACAATTCATTTACACCTAACAACACGTTCGCAGTAACCCTCAACGCGAAGTAACGCCCACAAACGAACCGGGAAGCTCTGTAAAAAGAGCTTCCCGGCAAGTTCGCAAAATTCCCATCCACAGCGGATGATCAGACCCCGCGCGGGTCCATGAGTTCCATCAGCTTCTGTTTCGCTCCAGGCCACTCCGCGGCGATGATTGAATAGCGCGCCGAATCACGCGTAATGAAATCCGCGGCCATGCGATGCGCCCGCAGAATCCCTTCAAACTTCCCGCCAATCCGTTCAATCGCTGAGCGTGAACGCTGGTTACGTACGTCAGTGTGCAAACAGACGCGCAGCATCCGCCAGACTTCAAAAGCCTGCGTCAGCATAAGTAGCTTTGATTCCGTGTTGGCCGGCGTTCGGATGGAAGACCGCGCCAGCCATGTGTAACCAATCTCGCAGACGTCAGGAAACGTACGGCCATGCATTTTGTTGCCCACAGGCCAGGCCCAACGTTCCAGATCAAAAAAACGAGTGGAGCCGATGACTACACCATCAGCCAAGCGGACAATAGCAAAGGGCACCGCGCGATCTTGTTCCTGCCACTCCAAGGCCGTGTCGATATATTGCAAAGCTTCTTCCTGGCCCCGCGGCACCGGACTCCACTGGTAAAGAGACGGATCTTCGAGTGATGCGGCCGCTAATCCGTCAGCATGACGCCGTTCCAGCGGTTCCAGCCGCACGTGCCTGCCCTGCAAAACCACAGCCTGTATTTTCATGGACTCCACTATGCAATGAATGTTTGAAACACCGCAACCGCAGGGGATGTGTAGCAGCGCGGCTTGGTTGGATGATCATCAACCGTGGCGAATCGGCGGGCATCATTGCGCTTTGGGAAAATGTTTTTCGTACCAGGCCAGGCTCCGGTCGATGGCGTCCACCTGATGCTTCGGTTCGCGCAAACCATGGCCTTCACGCGGATAGCGCACCATCACGGTTTCCACGCCCACGTCCTTCAACGCGACGTAAAACTGCTCGGCTTCGGCAATCGGAACGTCATTGTCATTTTCGCCATGCAGCAGCATCGTCGGTGTGTGCGCCTGGGCCACATGCTTCAACGCGGAGCGTTCCCACAATATGTCCATGAGTCCCTGATGCGGAAAGATGCCAAACTCCATCTGCTCATACTGGTTGTAATAAGTCATGTAGTTGTAGCTGACCAGATTGGCGATGCTGGCCACGGGAATGGCCGCTTTGAAAATATTGGTTTGGGTAATCAGCCAATCGCTGAGTTGGCCGCCGTAACTCACGCCTTCCACGCCCAGCCGGTCACGATCGATCCACAAATTTCTGCGCATGGCGGCACTGAGTCCGTAGAGAACGTCCTGGGCTTCGGCGCCGTTCTGATCGCCGAAAACGGCGTCCGCGAATTTCTGTCCGTAACCAATGGAACCGCGATAGTTCACCAGAAGCGTGGCCATGCCCCGCGCGGCGTACGCCTGGTTTTTGAAATTGAAGCCCGGGCCCTGCTGCCCGTGCGGACCGCCGTGAATAACCACGATGAGTGGATACTTCCCTTCCGGCTTCCAGCCAACGGGCTTGGTGAGGAAGGCTTCGACTTCAAACTTGTTGTCATTGCTGATGAACGTAAACGATTCCACTTCGCCCAGTTGTTTGCCGCGCAGAACGTCGGCATTGAGGTCAGTGAGTTTCTTAGTTGCGCCGTCTTTCTTCAAGTAAAGTTGCGAAAGATCAGAAGCGCTTTGGAAGGTATAGGCAATCGCTCCGTTGGGAGCAATGGAAAATGCGCCGACCGACCCACGCTCACTTACTACAACTTCCGGCGGGCCGCCATTCACCGGAATGCGGTACAGCTTGCTGGCGCCTCTTTCCGCGACGGTGAACAGAAGATATTTTCCGTCAGAAGACCAGACCGGCATGCTCTGGCGATTATCGATCACGGCGCCCAGTTCACGGCGATTACTTCCATTCGTGTCCATGGTCCAGACGTGCGTGTCTTCCATGGTGGTTTCAAGATCAGTCAAACCCCGGCGCGTGCCCAGATAGGCAATGGCTTTGCCATCAGGTGACCACAGCGGACGATATTCGGCTGTTTCCGTGGTGGTAATACGGCGGATGGAACCGTCCGCTAGTTTCAGCGCGAACACGTCATAGTTGAAAAACTGGTCTTCATTCGGTTCGCGATTGGAAACAAACATCAACTCCTGGCCGTTGGGAAACCAGTCCAGCGAATGCTCATAGTGATCACCGCTGGTAAGCTGCCGGACGCTGCCACTGGCAACATCGGCCAGAAAAATATGCAGACGCCGATTGTCATTGAACCGGGTGTTGCCCTCAGAGAAATCGGGCTTATAAAGGTAACGGGTAATCACCACCGGGTCGCTGTTCAGGTCCTTGGTCTCTGGTCCGGGCGTGCTGGAAATAAATGCGATTTGTTTTGCGTCAGGAGACCATGCAATGTCATTGCCCTGGGAAGGAACCGGGC
>JANXPR010000503.1 GCA_025357215.1 Acidobacteriaceae bacterium
CAGCAGCGGGCTCGGCACGACTAACTTCCATTTCTCAACCTGCAAGTCTCTTCTCCTGTCGCACAATGTCACTTGCTTTTTGTAGTAACGCACGCCTATCGTGACCTGAGCGACTTAGCTAATCCGTCTTCATTTTTCGTCGTGGTTTATAGGTATCGCTGGGCTGCTTACGGTTAGTTTCGCTACCGGATGCGGTGGCTCGTCGACCACGAATCCTCCTATCGCGGTGCCAGCTTTGAACGGAAATTTCAGTATTACCGCCACTTCGCTGGGGACTTCCGGCTTAAATTTCTTTGGCGGCGCGGTCCAGACTGACTCCTCCCGTCATGTCACCGGAACCGTGCACGTGAACGGCTCATTCTTTCTCTGCTTTGGCATTCAATTGGATTTGCCTTTGGCGGAAGCCATCGATTCAACCGGCAAGCTGAACGCCACAATCACTTCCAGCAATGGTCAGACAATTACGCTGAGCGCAGGCCGAGTTTCGCGCCGCGAAACAAGGACAAGTCGAAGGACCCCGAGAATGCTCGGGACCACCATGCCGGCTCAGGGAATTCTCTCCATACTCGCCGAGAACCCTACTGCCCTTCCTTAACCTCCCGAACCCCTGCCGCCAACGGCGGGTCCGCTTTCAAAAACCTGTCCACTTCCTTCGCAAAGATCTCTTTACCTTCAATCGGCGCTAGATGCCCGTATCCGTCCACTGCTATATATAAGGACTGCGGCATCGCCTGATGCATCTGCTCGCCAATCGTCGGAGGCGTTAACACGTCCTGTTTGCCCCACAGGATCAGCACCGGCATGGTTACCGTTTGCATCTTGCCGTCCATCAGGTCTTGTCCCGCGAACATGGACTTCAGCGCCCTTCCAACCACCCAGTCATTGCTGTGAAGGTTTCTTACGATATCCCGCGCAAGAAATCCCGGGATCGGCTTCGGATGCGGCGTCAACACCTCCATCATGTGTGCCAACTCAGCTTCGTTCCTCGGACGCAACGCTTCCACATTCACCGCGTCAAACTTCAGCCCGGCGCTATCCATCAGCACCAGCCGGTGCACGCGCTCCGGATGCTCCCCCGCAAACTTTAAACTGACCCAGCCGCCCATGGACCATCCCGCCACATCCGGCTGTTGCAGATTCTGGCTGTCAATGAATTGCCGCAAGATGTCTTCTTGCAGCGCGATGGAATAATCCACGTCAGGATGTTCTGACCGTCCAAATCCCAGCAGATCTAGTGCGTAAATCTTGTAACCGCTGGCTGTCAGCAGTGGAATCAGTTGCAGCCAGTCTTGGGCGCGGCCTTCCAGTCCGTGCACCAGCACCAGCGGCTTGCCGGGTTTCCCGGAAACAGGGTCCTCTGAAACCACGTAATGGATCCGGTATTTACCCAGCTTGATCTCGTGCTGCTCCAGTCCCATCCGCCAGGACTGAAACCGGGTGATCTGGTCCACAGCCATGCTTGGATGCCGATAAGCCATTACGCCCAGCACTGCTAGCGCCAGGCCCGCTCCCAATAGCGTTCTCACGATCCAACGCCGCCTCGTTTTTACCGTCCCCAAAAGCTCCTCCCCACCCGCCTGCGCCTCATTGGACTTCCGGGCAGGCGATCCATTCAAAACCCGCTGCTCACGGGCCCTTGGCAATGATATTCTCTGATCTATGCCTGCCGGTACAAATCATCCCACCACGCCTCTGCACCTGATGGACCTGTCTGAAGCCAGCCAGGCTGTTCAGAAGAAAGAAATCTCACCGGTTGACCTCACGCAGGCTTGCCTCGCGCGGATCGAGCACCTCGATCCTCAGTTGAAGTCTTTTATCACGGTCACCGCCGAGTCCGCCCTGGCAGAAGCCAAAAAGGCGGAAGCGGAAATCAAGCGCGGCGAGTGGAAAGGTCCGCTACACGGTATTCCTGTTGCTGTAAAAGATTTGGCGGAAACAGCTGGCGTCCGCACGACCGCGGCGAGCGCAGTGCTGGAACATAACGTCCCATCAGAAGATGCGGAAGTCATTCGCCGCCTTCGCGCTGCCGGAGCCGTACTGTTGGGCAAGCTCAATTTACATGAATTTGCTTACGGTGGCAGCGGCGTCATCGGGCATTTTGGAATCGCACGCAACCCCTGGAACACGGAACACATCACCGGAGGCTCGTCTTCCGGTGCGGCCGCGGCCGTAGCCGCCGGCCTTTGTTACGGCGCGATTGGCACTGACACCGCGGGCTCCATCCGTTTGCCCGCTTCTTGTTGCGGAATCGTCGGCATCAAGCCTTCCTACGGACTGGTCAGTACTCGTGGCATCATTCCTCTTTCCTGGACGCTCGACCACGTCGGCCCTATGACGCGGACGGTCCTCGACGCCGCGCTTATGCTTCAGGCCATCGCTCACTATGACCCGCGCGACATCTACTGCCAGAAATTTTCGCCGGTCTTCTATCCTTCCGCCATTGAAGAACCCTGCGCCGCGCTTCGCCTGGCCGCTCCTCGCGAATTCTGGAAAGACCTTGACCCGGAAATCGAACACGCAGTGGACACGGCTTTGGCTCTTCTCACCCGCATCACCGCTGGCATGAAAGAAATCAGCCTCTCAACGGACATGGATCGCACCGTCGTCCGCTGCGAACCGTACGTCTATCACCAGCGTTATCTGCCGGCGCATGAGAGTCTGTACGACCCGGAAACCCTCAAACGTATCCGCAGCGGATCGGACGTGACCGCCGCCGCTTACATTGAAAAGTACCGCGACCTTCTCCACCAGCGG
>JANXPR010000119.1 GCA_025357215.1 Acidobacteriaceae bacterium
CTTCCGTGGGATTGATCAGCATGCAGCGTCATGCGGACATGCTTTTCCGTGTTCTTAATACATTTCATACTGAATTCAACAAGACGGCAGTCGAAGAACTGCCGCGGGTTTAGTTAAGGAGCCCTTTCATGTTTCGCGCACTTTATACCGCAGCAACCGGCATGACCGCCCAGCAAAACAACCTGGACAACATTGCCAACAACCTTGCCAACTCAAGCACGTCCGGTTTCCGGCGCCGCCGATTGCAGTTTCAGGACTTGTTCTATCAAAATCTGGTCATGCCCGGCTCCGCCGCCACGCAGACGACAACCGTCTCCGCGGGATTGCAGATCGGATTAGGAACCAGGACTGTTGCTTCCGAAGTGATGCAGCAACAGGGCGACATGGTCCAGACCGGCAGTCCGCTGGATCTGGCGATCAAAGGCCCCGGGTTTTTTCAGATACGCATCCCCAGCGGCGAGACGGCTTATTCACGGTCTGGAAATTTTCATACTGACTCAACCGGCGGCCTGGTGACGGCGGATGGCAATCCCCTGGAACCGGCCATCACAATTCCCGCCGACGCAACTTCGGTCACGATTGGCTCTGACGGTACAGTTAGCGTGACGCAGCCTGGACAAAGCAACGCGCAGTTGGTTGGAACGATACAGCTTGCGCTCTTCGCGAATCCGGAAGGGATGAACAGCGTAGGACAAAGCTTGTTCATGCCGACGGCGGCATCCGGCGATCCGGTAGTCGGCAATCCCGGAGGCAGCGAAGGTCTGGGGCAAGTGATGCAGGGAAGCCTGGAACAATCGAACGTCAGCGTGGTGCAGGAATTTGTGGACATGATTCTGGCGCAGCGTTCGTATGAAGCAAATTCGAGAGTTGTCCGCGCGGCGGACGAAATGTTCCAACAGTTGAACCAGTTAGGTAGATAACGGGAATGAAGTTGCCCTCTAAAGCGGTTCTGATGGTGATAGCAGGAGCGATGTTCGCGGCACGGTTGCTGTACGCAGCGCCGTCCGCGAACCTTCCTGTTGTTGTGTTGAAGCCGCTGGCGCAAGTGTCAGGAGACAGCGTGACGCTGGGTGACTTGATTGCGAATGCAGCGCTCGAAAACGTAGCGGGAACCACAGTGGTGTGCCGTGCTCCGGAAGCGGGCACGGTCCGCGTTCTGGGGAAAAACGAAATTGTTGCGGCACTCAAGAAGCAAGGTCTTTCTTACAACCTGCAGGGCGCGGAACAGATCGGAATCACGCGCCTGGGACGCAAGATCGTAACGGACGATCTCGCGCCGATTATTGAAGCTACTGTGAAAGCCGCGAGCGCCACGGCGAAAGTCGGAGAAATCCAGTTGCAAGCCAACGTGCTGACGGACGGTGTGCCGGAATTGTCACTGCGTCGCCTAAAATTCGATCCGGCGATTGCGAAATACCGCGCATGGTTCGTGGCCCAGCACGATCGGACGAAAATCAGTTTTGAAGCAACGGTCACCCTGGCGGAAGGATCCGCGCCGCTGGAAATCAACCTCAACACGAAAACTATTCAGGCTGCAAAAGCGCCGCTCCTGGTGCATCGCGGACAAGAAGTAACCATGCAACTAGGCGGACAGGGATTTGCCGCCAACGTACCGGTAACAGCGATGAATGATGGCGCGGCCGGTAAACAAGTACGCGTCCAGGACAAAGCATCCAAGCGCAACTATCGCGCTGAAGTGATCGCTGGAGGCGTGGTACGCGCCATCCGGCAGGAAAATTAGGAGACGTTTGTGATGAAGAAGCTATTGGCAGTTGCGTTGATTCTCTCCAGTTGTGCGTGGGCCGGCAAGATCAAGAAGCAGGAATCCGCTCCGCCTGTGTATCTTCCGGCGGAAATCGTGGAGACACATACCACGGGAAGCCTGTGGTCCGACCAGGGAATGCTCTCGGACATGAACAAGGATTACAAGGCGCACAAGGTGAATGACATTGTCATGATCCGAATTGCGGAACAGACCAGCGCCACGTCGACCGGCCAGGTGAAGACCAGCCGCCAGTTCGCGGCCAATGCCGCGGTGACCAGCATTGCCGGCAAGCTCTCCGCGGCCAACAATCTGCAAAACCTGCTGAACGCAAATTCCAATAACTCACTGAACGGCCAGGGCCAATCCGTCTCGAATACGGCGTTGACGACAACGCTTGCGGGGCGTGTGATTCAGGTGCTGCCCAACGGCAACATGGTGATTGAAGCTACCCGTGACGTGGACATTAACAACGAGCGTACAACGGCCGTGGTCCACGGGTTGATCCGTCCGGGTGACGTGGCCGCTGACAACTCAGTCTCTTCGGCGTCGATCTCCGATCTTCGCCTGCTGCTGAAAGGCAAAGGCGTGGTCACCGACTCCACGCGTCCTCCGAACAAGGTGGTGAGGATGGTACTGAAGGTACTAGGCTTCTAGAACAGGTTTCCTGGGCAGCACTTAAGAGCCGGACATTATTGACGAAGAACTAAACAGGTCGCTTAAGTTGGGGTTACGAGATGAACCGGATTGCGAAATGAGAATGCCAGCTAAAAAAATTATCGGTTTCCTGGTGATGCTGTCCATTGCGGCGGGAGCAGCGCGCGCGTCTGATACCACGCAAGTACGCATCAAGGACATCACCACAATTGAAGGCATCCGCGACAACCCGC
>JANXPR010000558.1 GCA_025357215.1 Acidobacteriaceae bacterium
TGCTGGCCGACCACGTATTTGTCCAGTTCGACCACAATTTCCTTGGGCGTAAGATCGTCCAGGATGGCGCCGGTTTCATCGGCTGCGGCCGGTAGGTAAATTGCCATTACAACTCCTTAAAGTCCCGTTACTTCTGTTTACCACCAGGGCTGTATCTCACGTGATAAGGAAAAGATCTATTGAACTCTTTCGCAGAGATGTTGATTTCAGTCCAGCCGCCCTCGGAGGGCTTACTGAAAAACTCCGCTACACCTTTACTAGATATTGACGGAAGAGACCAACCGGATATGCAAGCGACGAACGGCTCATCACCTAAAAAGTCATTCTTAATCTTCCTGACATTTATAGGCTTACCGGACTTGGTGGTCTCAAATCGGTATGTCACGACAAATTGAGCATCCTGCAACTCCGACGGAATGGGGATCTGACACAAGGTCACAACATCCTTCGCCGAACGTTTTTCCAATGACTTGCAAGCAAGTGAGCACACGAGCAGAGTCAGCAGGGCTATTAATGTTCGCGGCCTCATTGTGGAACTTTCTCCTGAGTGTGTTTTTTCTTCGTTTTTGTCGCTTTGCTGTTGCTCACGGCCACCCTGTCTTTCAAGCGGATCACAAATTTCAATCCCGACCAGGTTTCGTCAATCGCGCAAACTTTCACGTCGACCAGGCCGTTCTTCAGTCCGATATCGCGGACAATGTTCTCGTTCAAATCCGTTGGCCGTCCGGACGCTTTCTTGGGCCAGCCGATCCACACCATGCCATCGGGCAGAAGCGTCTTGGCCAGCGCCGGAAAATCTTTTTCCAGAGCCGCGGTCTTGTCGGTGAAATACATCACCACGGAAGCTTGCCCACTCAGTTTCTCTACTGGCTCCACGCCCTCCGGCAGCTTGCCCAGGTCTTTCAGCAGCGTTGGCGGATGGTTTCGCAGGATCACACGATGGCCCGGCTTAATGCCAATCTTCTGAACGAGAGGTGTTCCTGAGTAGCCAGCCATTTTGGTTTACTAAGCGGGAGCTACCACCACCGCTGTGTCGGCAACGGCGGGCAGCTCTTCGATGATGAAGTTTTCGTTCGTGTAAATGCAGGTCTTGCCGGCAACTTTCATGGACTCTTCCGCAATCTTGCGGGCCGGCAGGTCCGTGTTGTCCATCAGCGCGCGGGCCGCAGCCAGAGCGTAAGGGCCGCCGCTGCCAATGGCGGCAATTCCACCATCGGGTTCAATCACATCGCCATTGCCGCTGATCAGGAACGTCAAAGTCGCGTCCGAGACGAGCAGCAGGGCTTCCAGGTGGCGCAAAGCCTTGTCCGTACGCCATTCTTTGGCCAGTTCCACGGCGGCGCGGCCCAGATTGCCGTGGTATTGCTCCAATTTGCCCTCAAAACGGGCAAACAGCGAGAAAGCATCAGCGGTGGATCCGGCAAAGCCAGCGAGGATCTTTTCGTTGTACAGACGGCGGATTTTCCGGGCGGTGTGTTTGATCACGGTTTCGCCCAGCGTGACTTGGCCGTCGGCGGCCATTACCACGTGGCCGCCGCGACGCACGCACAAGACGGTGGTGGAGCGGATTCGAGTTTTTGCGGAGTTAACTGCTTTTGAAGACGCCATGGGGGACAAGACTTGATTATACAAGGACATGCCGGAGTGCCGCTCGGCCCCCGCGCTGAGCCCTCAGGTTCGGCTATTCGCGGCGTGGACGGGTCGCCTAAGATCCCCAGCGCCGGTAATTGCTCTCAGTAATTACCAAAGACCAGCCGCAAACTCTTGCGCAGACAACCGCCTTCCGCTTGGCGAAGTGGGAAGCATTTTTTCACGCCGCGGATGTAGAATTCCGCCTATCACAGGAGGTGCTATGGTTCGAAACAAGGGAATCGTAACTGCAATTCTGTCGCTTTGCTTTGTGCTCGGCTGCTTCGGAGTGGCCCAGGCAGACGACCATGATCGCGACCGTGATCGCGACCGCAAATGCGAACAGCGTATTCACAAAGCGGAAGGCGAATTGCAAAAAGCCATCCGCAGGCACGGCGAACACAGCCGCCAGGCCGAACAACGCCGCCGCCAGCTTGAGGAGCAGCGTGAACGCTGCCACCATCACGACAAGGACCACGACCACCACTAGAAATAAAGCAACAGCAAGTTCTGTAACGAGCGGAAAGCCAGGCGAACGAGCCTGGCTTTTTTGCTTTGGCGCGGCGGCACGTGAGGCCAGTTTTGTCCGGAGCGAAGCATTTTTGCTAAATTTCTTTCATGGCAAAAGAAATCCCCATCGGCACGCGCGGAGAAGCCAGCATTGTTGTCGGCCCGCAGGATACGCTCAACCATCATGACAAAGACTTGCCGTTGATCTACTCCACGCCGCACATGATCGGCCTGATGGAATGGGCCGCGTCCCACGCCATGAAGCCTTTTTGCGATCCCGGCGAAATCAGCGTGGGTACGGCCATCAACATTGAGCATCGCGCGCCGACCACGGTGGGCGCCACGGTCAAGGCCGAAGCTGTGCTCGAATCGGCGAACTCGCGCTTTTATGTTTTCCGCGTGACCGCCCACAACGGCATGCATGAAATAGGACGCGGCACCGTGACCCGGGCGTTTGTAAATCCGACAAAAGTAGCCGAGCGGTATTTGAAAGGGAATGGTTAGCCGGAAGATCGGCGGCCGAGTCGCGGTTATTTAGTGTGAAACATCTGGAGTATCTGTCCGGTGGTTTTAGAAATCTCGACTAACGCTGTGCCACCGTTGCAATGGGGCGCACATTGCAGGGTTCCCTGAACGGTCCACGAATCGCCTTTTAGTACTGCTTTAAATGGACGCTCTGATTGAATCTGCTTTTCACCGTACACAGGAATCAACACCGCTTCCGCGATTTTCACCGCAGTTTCCGCGTTCGGGACGAACCCTTCTTTCGGAGTGAAAACCGGTTTCCTGGGCGCATCGGCAAGTGCCATCGCCAGCAAGGATGTCGCAGCCAAAATGGTCATCAACATTTTCATAGTCTAGCCTTTCCGCGTCGCGGGAACGAACTCAACTTCTGAGGTTTTGTAACATAGATTCCGTGAACCGTGCCGCCCCTCCGGGGCTTGTCTTTATTTATGACGCCTACCCACCGCTCTGCGGTGGGCTAACCTCTGGTCGCGCCTTTGGCGCTTGGACCAAGTCGGGTGTGGACACTCTCGGCAGAGTCAATATTTCCAAGACGACACCGCACGGTGGCAAAAACGATCGCAAAAACAGAGCCAGCTTCGAGGGAGGAGCGTTTTGAGTCTTCCCTTCAACATCGAAGCCCAGTCCGGTCCGGCGCGCACGGGCAAGATCGTAACGCCTCACGGAATTGTGGAAACGCCTGCTTTTATGCCAGTGGGGACGGTGGGTTCGGTAAAAGCCGTCCCGCAGGACGTGCTGGAAGAAGTGGACGCACAGATCATCTTGGGCAATACGTATCATCTTTATCTGCGGCCAGGACACGAGTTGATCCGCGGCATGGGCGGGCTGCACAAGTTCATCAGTTGGAAGCGCGCCATGCTGACCGATTCGGGCGGCTTCCAGGTATTCAGCCTTGGCGATCTGCGCAAGGTCAGCGAAGAAGGCGTAAATTTCCGCTCGCATCTGGATGGCAGTTCACATTTCTTTACTCCGGAACGTTCGATTGAGATTCAAATTGCCTTGGGCGCGGACATTATCATGGCGTTCGATGAATGCACCGAGCATCCGGCGGACCGTGAGCGTACGCGCAAGTCCATGGAACTGACGTTGCGTTGGGCACAGCGGAGTAAAGACTATTTCGAAGCACATAAGAATGAAGTGCCGTGGGCCGGTAAACCCACCCTTTCAGCAAACCCAGCGGAAAGGATGGGGCACCCACAGTTGAGTCACGCAGACGCAAACAGCGTGGAAAGCATGGGGCAGCAACTCTCCGGCAAGTCACAGGCTCTTTTCGGAATCGTCCAAGGCGGCATGCACGCGGATTTACGGCGGGAATCCGCCGAGCGTACAGTCGAACTCGATTTCCCCGGCTACGCTATTGGCGGCCTCAGCGTAGGCGAGCCGCGCGCGCAAACGCTGGAAATGATCGGCGCGGCGCTGGAAGTATTGCCAAAAGACAAACCGCGTTATGTGATGGGCGTGGGCTATCCCGATGAAATTGCTCAATATGCGAAGCTGGGCGTGGACATGATGGATTGTGTTCTGCCCACGCGCGCCGCGCGTCACGGCCTGCTGTTTACTTCCGAAGGGCGCATGAACATCAAGAACACGCGCTACGTCCAGGACCAGTTGCCGCCCGATCCGCAGTGCGGGTGCAAGGTCTGTGCGCGCTACAGCCGTGCCTACTTGCGCCATTTATTCGTGGCCGGGGAGCCGTTGGCGGGTGTCTTAAATAGCATTCACAATCTGGCGTTCTACCTTGACACCATGCGGACGGTACGTCAGACTATACGACTTGGGGACAGCTCAGGATTTCTCTCTGGCAGTGTGACCACGGCCTGAGTCTCCTTGATTCCGGCAAAAAATAACCTCCGAATTACTCCGGCACGAGCAGGTCAATGTGCGGGAGGCCCCGGCGGGATTGATCAAGCGGTGGACCAGCGGGTGAAAAGCTCTCTCAACCTGTCAAGGTGAGTGTGCGTTCCCCCCGGCACGGCGATCACTA
>JANXPR010000124.1 GCA_025357215.1 Acidobacteriaceae bacterium
GGTTCCCAAGAACGCAGCCAAAAGTGCCCCCCGCTTCACGTGCTTGCGTGAAGCCTTTGAATTCATTTTCAAATCAGTGTCATCAGCGTTGATCAGCGGTAAGGTTTTTTGTCTTTCCGATTCCGGCGCCCTACCCCACAGCTTCCCTGATCGCCGCCCGCGCCAACAACCTTGTCGAATCGAGAGTCGGCAACGGTGACGTCGCGTCGCTCACCAACAACGGGATTTCGGTACAGCCCAGCACCACGGCGTCACAGCCTTGCGTCTTGAGTTCGGCGATCACCTGCTGGAAGTAGCGCAGCGATTCAGGCGTCTGCCGGCCGAGCACCAGTTCGTCGAAGATAATACGGTTAATTTCCTCGCGCTGGGCTTCCGTGGGACGCTGATACGCAATGTCCATGGCGGTGAGCTTTTCCGGATAGACCGAACTGTTGACCAGATACCTGGTGCCGGTAAGCGCAAGTTTCTTGAAGCCGCGCCGCTGGGCTGCGTGGCCCACTTCCTCCGCGATGTGCAGCCAGGGTAGCGGCGAGCGCGGCAGCACATAAGGCAGCGCGTTGTGGATGGTGTTGTCCGGACAGATGAGAAAATCGGCGCCCGCGCGCTGGAGCGCTTCGGCAGACCGCAGCATCAACTCAGCCACGGCGGGCCAGTCGGCTTCGGCTTTATTCCTGCCGGCTCCGGCGTAAACGCCTTCGTTCTTGAGGGCTCCGCCGCGAGCGGCTTCGCTGGGGTCGGAACGCGGGACATCGATGTGCCGCATGTAGTCGGCCAGGCAGATGTTGTGCAGCGAAACTTCCGGATGAGCGAACTTGCCCATCAGCGGCTCGGCTTCCAGGCAGATCGTCCGGTAGCAAAGGGCCGCGCCTTCCGCGCTGCATCCGACAATACCAATGTGTTTGGGCATGACTAAGACACTGTGTTGCTAGACGCCATATTGCCAGACACCATGTTGCCATGGACCATGTTGCTACATGCCATGCTGAAAGATAGCGGTTGCATCCTGCAAGAAGTGCGAAACGATTCCGGGACGAAGGGATTTTCTCCACTGCGCCAACCCGCCCAGCATGCAGCCGAGCAGAAAGATGACGAACACGTGTCCCCAGCCCTGGTAAATGTGGGCCACTCCAAAGATGGCGCCCTGGATGACAATGGCCGCCGGCGCGCTCCTGGTGAGCGCCGTGAATTGCCTTTGCAGGTAGCCTCGGGTCACGATTTCTTCGCAGATACCCGCAGTCAGCGAGAGCAGTATCCACAAGGATTTTTCCAGCGCCGTGTGCGGCAAGAATCCGCGAACGTTGTTGGGTAGGCCCAGATGCATCGCGCTGGATACGACCGAAAGCAACAGAATGGATGCAATCAAAAAGACGATGGCGATTCCCAGATCGCGAAAAAACCACTTGGCTTTGGACCAGTCACCGCCAATGAGTTGCCGCATGGTGGTTCCGTTCAGGCGTATACCCCAAAAAACAACGCCCACCAGCGCTCACTCCATGGCCATGGTGATCAGATATCGGGTAATACGAGTAGAGTTTGTACCGCCGAGCAGCCCACCGGCATAAAAGCTTCGCAGAGCGATGGCCAGTAGCAGCAATACGACCAGAGCGGTGTGCCAAAGGGGAGCAACGAGTTTTTCCGGTTCAGCTTTTTCGGGTTCCGCCGAAGGGTTTGCGGTATGTACAGAAGATGCCATGATGTATTGACGCTGATGCCTTGCTTTGGAAAGCACAGTTGCCGCGATTCTTGATACAAGAGTGACGCCGGAAGCGCGCTGCGGCGCGGCGCGGCATGAGAACTTTTACGTCTTTACAAACATGAGAACTCTACGTCTTTACAAACAGATCAATCTGCTGCAGGAAGCGCATTTTCTTGTCGACCGGTAGGAACGAAGCTTCTAACGAATTCCGCGCGATCTCGCGCAGTTGTTCCTCAGTAAAACCAAACTCTTGTTGCGCCAGTTCGTATTCTTTATTGAGCGAAGTCTGGAACATGGCTGGGTCGTCGGTGTTCAAGGTGATCATCAGGCCTTCATCAAAAAACGCTTTCAGCGGATGGTCTTTGGCGTCCGGGCAAACGCCAGTACGGACGTTACTGGTCACGCACATTTCCAGCGGCACTTGCTTGTGGGCCAGCACTTCAGTCAGTTCGGCATCTTGCGCAATCGACAGCCCGTGGCCGATACGCTCAGCGCCAATGTTCAGCGCTCCCCAAACCGATTCCGGCCCGGTGGTTTCGCCGGCGTGCGCGGTGAGACGAAGTCCGTTGTCAGCGGCTTTCTTGAAGAGATCGCGGAACCATTCCGCTGGACCTTTACGTTCGTCGCCGCCGATTCCTATGCCAACAACGTTGCGATCGCGCAGCTTGGCTGCAATATCGAACACTTCAGCCGCCGCCTCCGGACCGAAATGGCGCACAGCGTCAAAGATCCAAAGCAGCGAAACGCCAAAATCGCGCACGCCGCGTTCGCGTCCGCGCTCCAGGCCTTCAAAGATCGGACCGAAATCCTGTCCGCGCCAGCGCACCACGCCCACGCTGACGTACACCTCGGCATGCACCACGTTCTGTTGGCGCAGCTTTTGCATCAGACGATAAGTGATGAGTTCGTAATCTTCCGGCGTACGCAGCCGCTCGGTCACGGCCTTGAAGGCCAGCATGAAGCCGGTGAAATTATCGTAAGAGTAAAGCCGCTTAACGTCGTCTTCGGTAAGCTCGTCGCCGGAGCCGCGCACGTCGTAACGATTGTTTTCCGTGGCCAGCGGCGTGTTGTGAAAGTGGCTCAGCTCCGCCAAAGTGGCGGGTTCCACCGAACCTTCCAGGTGGAGATGCAGCTCCGCCTTAGGCAGAGACTGTATGAACGAGCGGGCCATGACTCACACCGCCGGAGTCTGATTGCCGGCAAACTCGCTGTGCTTGCGGCTGTAGAAGAAATAAATGATCAGGCCAATCGCCAGCCACCCGAAGAAACGTATCCAAGTGATGACGAGCAGTCCGGCCATCAGGAACAGGCACATCAACACGGAGAGGATCGGGAACAACGGCACCATGGGGACTTTGAATCCGCGTGGCCGGTCTGGCTGCGCCTTGCGCAGGAACAGTACGCCGAGCGATACCAGCACGAACGCGAACAGCGTTCCAATGTTGGAAAGGTCGGCCGCTTCGCCGATGTCCACAAATCCGGCGGGAATGCCCACTGCGGCGCCGGCGATCCAGGTGGACCAATGTGGCGTCTTGAATTTCACATGCAGCGTGGAGAAGAACTTAGGCAACAAGCCGTCACGCGACATGGCAAACCAAATGCGCGTCTGCCCGTATTGAAAGACCAGCAGTGACGAGATCATGCCCATCAGCGCGCCCGCCACGATCACCGTCTGGAGCCACTTGTTGGCATGCAGATGCGTCAAGGCATATGCCACCGGTGCGTTCACGGCTTCCGCGTTGTCGCCCGCAAAGGTCGAGTACTTCATCATGCCCAGCAATACGAGCGCTACGCCGATATACAGAACCGTGCAAACCAGCAGAGACGCGATGATGCCGAAGGGAATATCTTTTTGCGGGTTCTTGGCTTCTTCCGCCGCGGTCGAAACCGAATCGAAGCCAATGTAGGTAAAGAAAATGATCGCGCCGCCGGAAACGATTCCGCCAAAACCGCTGGGCGCAAACGGATGCCAGTTGGCAGGGTTCACCAGCATTCCACCAACAACCAGAAACGTGAGAATCGCGCCAAGCTTGATCAACACCATGATGTTGTTGGCTTCCGCCGATTCACGAATGCCCCACAACAACAGAACGGTCAAAATAAAAACGATCAGGAACGCGGGGATATTAAAGTACGAGCCGGTCCATCCAGTGCCCGCCCATACCGGCGTGGACCACTTGTCAGCCATCGGCACCCCGAACGACGCCATCTGAGCTTTCACGTAACTGCCAAAACCCACAGCCACCGCGACATTGCTGACCGCGTATTCCAGAATCAAGTCCCAGCCAATGATCCAGGCGATGAGCTCGCCCAGTGTCGCGTAAGAATATGTATACGCGCTTCCGGCAATCGGAATCATGGACGCCAGTTCGGCGTAGCACAAACCAGCAAAACCGCAAGCCACGGCCACCAGCAGGAATGAAATAGCAATCGCCGGACCAGCCGGAGGGCGGCCGTGCATCAACACGCCACTAAGATTGCCGTGTTGAAACAGGTTCTGGAAAACATCCAGCACCTGAGCGTGCAGCAATGACGGCTGGGAGAATTCTCCCGCCGCCGCGGTCCCGGTCAGCACAAAAATGCCCGAGCCGATGATGGCTCCGATGCCCAGCGCCGTGAGCGACCACGGTCCAAGAGTTTTCTTGAGCCGGTGGTCCGGATGCTCGGAGTCAGAAATCAGCTTGTCAATGGACTTCTTGGCAAAAAGTTGGCTGGCCAGAAGCGCCTCCTTGAAAGGGTTCGTACGCCTGCAACGCCGGAAACAGCAGGGACACGGCGAACTCCACTGCGAGCCGCCGCGTCTCTACTTCAACGCCTTACTCTTAGCGCTTGGACGTGCCGCGAGCCAGTTTCTTTACCTTGGGCTTCTTGCTGCCGCGCGCGTAATCACGGGGCTTCTTGGGAGCTGCCTTCTTGCGCGCCGCGCGTTTTACCTTCTTGCGTTCTTCTTTGCCGAGTTTCTTGGTATTTGCCATTCACCTTGTCCTAATTGAAATATTGGAAATGATTGCGTATTGCTGAATTGCGCGCTGGGCGGCCGGATTTCTCGTTAATCCGAATCAGCGTTTATCCGCGCAAATCCGCGGCGAAAAACTCCCTCATGCCCGCTCCAGTTGCGCGTACTTCTCCACCAGTTTCTTCAAACCGAATCGAGGGAATTGTACCGTAATCTTGGCGTTTTCTCCTTCACCTTCACGTTGATAGACGATTCCTTCGCCAAATTTCGGATGTTTTACCTTCTGTCCGGGACGGAAATTGGCCTTCCCGCTGGGCGCGTCCACGGGGACAGTGGGCCGGTTGAATTTCTTTCCGCGTGAAGCAAAGAATTCCGCGATGTTATCGATGGAATTGTATTTCGGCCCGGAATACGTGGGCTTCTTGCCTTGGCCTGATCTGCTCGAAGACGCACTGGACGCGGCCGCGCTTTGTCGATCGCGCTGGCCAGCTTCGTCGCTAGGCGTCACACTCTGGTCTTCGTCTTCGTAGCTGTAATGCTGGTCAGAATATTCGGAATCGCGGCGTTGCGATTGGGCGCTTGACCTGGATTGGCTGGAGCGTGACACGCCCAGCTGCTCCATAAGCGGACCAGGGACTTCTTCCAGAAAGCGCGACGGAATGCTGGCGTCCGGCATGTCGGTACCATAGCGGCGGCGATAGCGGGCCTGGCTCAGAATCAACTGGTCCATGGCGCGCGTCATGCCAACGTAACAGAGGCGGCGCTCCTCTTCCATCTGGTCAGGATCGTTGAAAGCCCGCGAATGCGGGAACAAACCCTCTTCCAGTCCTAACAGAAAAACCAGGTTAAACTCCAGGCCCTTCGCGGAATGCAGCGTCATGAGCGTGGTGCGTCCGCGCGGATCGTAGGTGTCGGTATCGGCGACCAGCGCCGCGTGGTCCAGAAATTCTTCGATCGATTCGCCGCGATCACGCGAATCCATGGCGGCGTTCACCAGTTCGCGCAAGTTCTCGATCCGGGCGAGTGCGTCTGGCGTGGCTTCTTCTTCCAGTTGCTTGATGTAGTTGGTGCGGTCAATCAAGAACTTAAGGACTTCAGGCACCGTCGCGGCGCTGCCTTCCGCGCGGAAACCTTCAACCGCTGGCGCGGCAGTGGCTTCGGCGGCGGACGAGAGCGGAATCGATTCGGCGCCATCTTCGGAGCCTTCAGGTTTTACGGCTGCGGCATTCGATTCATCCTCATCAAAAGCCCCGAAGTCAAAGCTGATGTTTTCGCCAAGGGCTTCGGGTTCGAAAGAAACATCATCAGTTTCCTCTGTAGTTCTCCGTGCCTCCGTGTCTCCGTGGTGAGTTGGCCCTTCGGTTCTCTGCGTCTCCGCGTCTCCGCGGTGAAGATTCTCTTCGCCTTCCCCCTGCGCCGTTTCCGCCACACGGTCGGCAAACTTGCCCAGCAACATCGAACGCGCATCGTCGATCAGGTCTTTAAAATTCTTCAGCGCGGCACACGCGCGCTGCGGCAGCAACCGCCGCTCAATGGCCTCACCCACGGCCGCCCACAAGGACGCGCCGGTCTCCAGTGACAAACGCTCAACGGTCTCAACGGTGGTTTTGCCGATGCCGCGCGGCGGGTTGTTGATCACCCGCAGCAGCGCGATGGAATCCTGCGGGTTATTGATCAACTTCAGATAGCTGATCATGTCTTTGATCTCAGCGCGTTCGTAAAACGAAAATCCGCCCACCACTTGATACGGCAGCTGGTAGCGGCGCATGGCTTCTTCAATCAGGCGCGACTGCGAATTCAGCCGGTAAAGCACAGCCACGCGGACGTTTTCGATGCCATCGTTTCCGTCCTGCGCGGCTTTCTTCAGGTAGTTGGAAATAAAGTCAGCGGCGAAGAGGGCTTCGTTTTCGCCGTCCGGCGCTTCGTAGTAGCCGATCTTGGCGCCGCCCTGGCGTTCGGTCCAAAGAGTCTTGCCTTTGCGTTTGGTGTTGTTGGCCACCACCGCAGACGCCGCTTGCAAAATGTTCTGCGTGGACCGATAGTTCTGTTCCAGACGAATGATGCGCGCTTCGGG
The DNA here is from genome assembly GCA_025357215.1 of Acidobacteriaceae bacterium. GTDB lineage: Bacteria > Acidobacteriota > Terriglobia > Terriglobales > Acidobacteriaceae > Angelobacter. The sequence continues at coordinate 6,727 of JANXPR010000124.1, forward strand.
AAAGTCTTTTTCGAATTCCAGAATGTTGCGGATGTCCGCGCCGCGCCACGAATAAATCGATTGGTCTTCATCGCCTACGACGCAAACATTGTGCCGCTCGCCGGCCAGCAACTTGATCAACTCATACTGCGGACGGTTCGTGTCCTGGTATTCGTCAATCAGCATGTACTCAAAGCGGCGCTGATAACGCTCGCGGACTTCAGCCGACGACTTGAGCAGCCGCACGGTTTCCAGCAACAAGTCGTCAAAGTCCAAGGCATTGGCTTTGCGCAGCTCTTTGCGATAGGCCTCAAAGA
>JANXPR010000131.1 GCA_025357215.1 Acidobacteriaceae bacterium
GCCCAGTCTCGCACCCGGTTACTACACCCTGGTCAAGTCCGGCGTCGAGAAGGGCTACACGCTTCTCTACAAGAAGCCGATGCCGAAGCGCGAGGTGAAATGACCCTCAATGGGGCGGCGGAAATGCCGCCCCTTTTTTTCATAACCCCAATTCCTTCAGCTTCTCGCGAAGCGGCCGCGCCTCGGGCCTCAGAGGTATGGAGATTCGCCATGAGCCTTCCCCCCGATATAGACGGCATGAATAAAGAGAGAGCGCAATGGGCCAAGGTCGCCCTCGACGCTTTTCAGCTTCACACCGGAGTCGATGACGAGGATGCTTTGGCCGACCTCTTGGGCGACTTGATGCATCTATCGGATCGCGAGCCGTTCGATTTTGAAGCGGCGCTCGATCGCGCGCGCGATCATTACGCCGCCGAAACCGGAAGCGCACCCTATTAAGGTCTGCGTTCCTGGGCCTGGTTTTGTATCGTTACGGTACATTCCCGCCGCAAGCTGTGCCGCTGTGAAACACCAGTGTTTCTGCGCTTGACCGCGTGGAATTAGCTTTCTAACCTCCCGGCCAACATGCCCAGTCATATGCAACAGAGTCGCTCCAACCAACCATCGCAAGAACACTCGGATCACCTGCCGCCCAGCGAAGTCGGCCATTGGATACGCACGGTGGGGTTACTCGCGCCGCTTGTCATCGGAGAGTTGGTTAAAGATCCGGAGCGGAAATGGCGCTTCATACGCATCACCTCCGTCGCAATGGCGCTGGTGTCCGAGGGATTGCATACGCGGCGAATCCAGCAGCAGAGGCGGGAAGCAGCATCTGCCCCCAGAAATGCTCAGAGATAAGCAACTATCAGCCTCGAATAGTTACCTTTGTACCTATGGCCCTATGGTTAGGCGTTCTTCTTCAACATCGCAGTGTGTTAAGAATAGTCCGCGTTCAGCATTTCACAACGGCAAGGCTTCCTCCAGCCAGCTTCGTTTCAAGGAGTCATCTTGTCGCTCACGAATAAATCGGTTATTTCCAGCGTTATCGCTTCCTTATTTTTCATCTGCCTTCTTTTACCTTCGTCAACGCTTTATGCGCAGGCCGCAGATACCGAGTGCGTTCCTTCGGCTCCTGACGGCTATAAGTCCAAAGCGTGCGTGGTCACGATTGATCGTAACAATCCCGCATCTCCGACGGTGCTCATCGTTCACGGCAAGACCCGTGTAACGATACGCGTAAAGAACGCGCGCTGGAATGAAAATGTCAGTTTCACAACCTCGACTTCTCGCGTTGTAAGCAGTGACATACTGGGTACGCTTCTTAAAAGCGCGGTCACGCCTCTACAAGGTTTAGTGCTCAACCAGGGGACACACCTCAAAATTGCTGAGTTAGTCCCTGTAAAGCCAGATCCCATCATTGAAGCGCAGAAAGACATCATGCGCCAATTGGATATTGTCTCTAAAACACTCGCGGACGCGAATGTCGGACTTACGTGCCTTGAGACATTCAAAGCGCTCATCACCAATCCCGACTACTCCTGCGACAATACAACATCGCTGAACGCGGCAACGTTCCCTGCCGCTAAGGACACCGCTGTTACATCTATGTTGAGCGGAGCCGCGGCAACATTGCCCTTGGGGCAATCCAAAGCGATTGACCAGCGTCGAAAAGCACCACCTTTGCCGCGGGACCGTCCTTCCAATTGGGCCAAGTTCTCTTTACTCCGCCGCTCATTTTGGGCGCCAAACGCACTTGAGTCAGGGTGTCAAAGTTGGGGACCAGTTCGGCAGCAGTCCACCGTCGCCACTACCAACCGGGAGCGGATGGGTGCCACGTTTCGGCTTTGCGGCAACGTATGTGCTTCCTTTTTAGTAAAGCCAGGCACAGCGGTTTCGACAAGAGGAGGGATTCGCGGACAAAACGGTAGGCTCTAGGTGGCAAGTTCGCGAATCCACGATATCCCGGATTTTCGGGTGCGATAAAAATCAATGAAAGCCGTTGCTTTACAACTCGTGATTCTCTGGGCGCTTCTGCCTGTAGTAGCTCGGGCTCGTACTGTGACCATTATCCGCTGATTTATCCAGACATGGAGACGGGCCTTGAGTTTCAAGGACTACCAGACAGGGTTCATCCCGGTGGTACAGCATCAACTCTGACAGAGTTCATGATTCATTTGCTGCCAAAACTTCACTGGGACCAATCAACGGGACGTCTCCAACTTTTGGGCTGCAATACTGCTGTACCTAGGGGTGATTCTCAATGGAGTCCCGCGGATGCTTTTGCGAAGGCCCAGGGAGTTCACACATGGGGCGAGCAATGGTTTTCAGATTTTTCACAAAGCCAAACCAAATATGTCACCATCACCCCGCAATCTCCAAACGTCTATTTAGGAGCCTATTGGGTTGGAAAAAAGGCGGCCTTCATATTCACCTTCCCGGGCACTCTTACAGATCCGGAAATTATAAATTTGCCTTACGGCACAAGAATACCTCCACGCGAGTTCGCGCCACAATGAGGAGTCAAATCCTTCCTGAGAATGGTATTAAGATATCGAGTATCTTGCGTTTCCCACTGGGAGGTTGGAGCATACCTGAGTATGCCAAATATCAATGTCACGTCTAAAGTCACAATCACTAACGGTTGCAAGCAAAATGAATCGCCCAAGTAATAAAGCCGCCAGGCATACTACACACCCCCACACAGCGAAACTAAAGATACACAAGGCTCCGGTGCGCATCATCATTACCCATTCGACTCACCAACCTTGAACCACAAAAGCACAGATTAACGTTGATTTCAATGCCAAACCTAGCGCGATTTAGTTCCCTTTTTTTCCTGTTTTCTGACGCTTGATTCTTTCGGCGGTATCCGTCGCGTACCAAAAAGTCTACGCATGACACCGCCCAAGGCGTGCCTACCTCCAGATTGTTGAGATTGACCAGCCAAATCATCACCTCCACACCGCGTCACGCGAGCATCGCTTGGGCTACGCTTCCACCGCCTTTCCCCCCTGCCCTTCGAGTTCGCGCAGCCAGTTCGGTTTTTGCCCATTAGCCTTCCATACAAGCGTTTTGTCACTCGGGTGCTGGTACAGGTGCCCACCTTTGTATAACCTCCCCTGCGTGGGCTTCTTCTTGGCTTTTGCGTTCAAGTCTTTCAGAGAGAGTCCCGCCGATTGCAAAATGGCTCGCGCATCGGCGACGGCTTTCGTCTTGCGTTCTTCGTCGCGCTTTTTCAGGAGCGCTTGAGAGTGCGCAATGACACCGCGCAATTCGTCATCTTTCAAAACGTCGAGCGTGCTTAGGCTTATCATCTTCTTCTCCTTTGATTTGTTTGAGTATTTCCTCCATGTCCGGATACGACTTCACGCTGACAATGATCGGATCGTTATCCGGATTGCTCTGCTGCAGTAGTGCGCTCTGGCTGCTGACCAGCTCGCGGACGCCGTTGAGCTGACCGTCCCGGATCTCGGCCACGAGGACCCCCAGGTTATGACCTTCAATCTCGACGGCGCGTTCGCCAAAGATCACGACCAGCCTTTCGTTTGCGCCGTCATCCGTCCATTGGTAGCCGACATAGTGCGACCAGGCGAAGCCTTCCGCCCGCCTGCCGTCACGCCGCTCCACGTGCAGGCTGAAGGCCTGTGCGGAAAGCTGGCGCTCCTTGCTGAAGCTTTTCGTCTCCTGCTCCTGCGGCTCGAGCAGCTTATGCAGAAATTTGCTTTTCCCTTCAGGCATAGCTCACGCGCTCCCCTCGTTCGCGCGACTGGGCAATAGCGGCGCTGCGCTCTTTCAGAAAACGCCCGATGCGGCTTTGCTCGAATGCTTTTGATATCCGGGTGCGCCAGGAATTCTTAAGTCTTGTCCCGGTCAATTCGACGGCGGAGAGCCGTTGCCCGGTCTTGGCGATGGCTTCGCGCACTTCCTGCTTGTCCTCGACATAGAGCTTCGCCATTTCCCGGCCGCGCGAGGCGCTCACATACCATTGCTGCTGACCAACGGCCGGAAGCGACTGATTGCCTGCCGCGATGAAGACGCGGTCCACCGTCTTGCCCTGGGACGCATAGGAGGTATCCACATAGCCCAGGCTCAAATGTCCATACCCTTTGGGCAGTACCCTGCCCTTTTCCAGCCGGATATCGCCTTCCCTGCTGAATCCCTCGACCGTGAAGACATCGCCGTTATTGAGGCGCGCTCCCTTCGACTGGCCTTCCACCCGGGCTTCGCCGTTCTTGGTGATCCGGATGCGGTCGCCGCGGGCGATAGCAATTTCGCGCGTGCGGTACACCTCGAAACGATCCGTTTTATCCACGGGAAGCGCGGAGCGCGTGCCGTCCTGCTTTTGCAGAAACATTCCGTCTTCGCCTTTGGCGACCACGGCCTTGTCGCCGCGCGTGAAGCCCGTGGCATTCTGGTGAAATTCTAAAACCATGCCCGGCTCGTAATTGCGGATATCGCCCTTTTGCGCGTTCGTCCAGCCCAGCGATCTCCGCGCCACGAAGCTGCGCTCCGCCCCGATTGCGCCGCGGTCTTTGAGCGCCTGGCGCAACTTTCCGGTGAGCTTTTCGCCTTCGGCATGGGTAGGCGCAACAATTAATGCGCTTTTACCGTCTTGCTGCGCTTGTAGGTAATCGTCCACGAGCAGCTTATGGCGCTCCTCACCGCTGGCTTCGATGACGGAGCCCATTTTGTCTAGCGCGTCGAATCCCTTTTGCGCCGCCCTGCCCGTCCCTTGCGCAATCGCCTCTACCGCTTTCCTGTAGCCGGGTTCCGTCTGCCGACGTATCTCGGTGAGGCGCGCGAGCTTTACCCCCGCTTCCTGTTGTAAAAGCCTGAATGCGTCCCCGGCCTCCACACTCGCATGCTGGGTGTAATCGCCCGACAGGATCACGCGGTTATCGTTCTTCTTCGCGACATCCATGAGGCGGCGCATGTCCTTGCTCGAAACCAGCCCCGCCTCATCCACCCACAGCACCTGGCCCTTGGTCCGCTCCTGCAGCTTCTCGCTCTTAAGCAACATCTCCAGCGTCTCCGCATTGGCGAACCCTTCCTTCTTCAGCACGCCCCGCGAGGCCTGCGACGAGGGAGCAAAGACAAAGACCTCTTGCCCGGAGCCGCCTTCAATCGCATCGATTGTGGAACGCATCATGCGCGTCTTGCCGGTGCCTGCCTTGCCGACAACGCCCGTCACGGTGTCGCGGCTCCTCAGCACATGCCACGCCGCTCTCTTCTGTTCTTCGGAGAGTCCCGCGAGCGTATCGGCATCGGACCTATCGACAAACGGCCGTTGTTTCCTCTGCCCGTCTTTTGCGAATTGGAGCATCGCCACCTCGTCGCGCAGCACGCTCTTCGTCGTGGCCATTAACTGTCCGTCGCGTTTTTCCGTTATCACTTCCTTATGCTGTGATATGTCTGCAACAGCTTCGGGCAACACAGACCCGACTCCGTATCTAAGCGCCTCAGCTTTGAGCTTCTTTTCCGAAACGGCGGAGGCGTTCTGAAAGGAATGGGCCAGAGCGTATTCTTTCGCTTCCTCCGCGGTATAGCCCCCGTCGCCTTTGGCGCGGCCATGGGTCGCATCGGAGAGCGCCGAGCGCTCGTCATCGGTGAGCCTCGCGTTCCATTCCTTGCGCAGCTCCGCCTTGCCCACATCTTTATTCTTATGCTCGCGGCCGTAATATCCGATGGCGTGCTTGCCCACGGCATCGGTAACACCTTTCTCCGCCGCCTCGCGCTCGATCTCATTGCGGCGTCGGGAGAATTTATCGACCAGAGATTCAGGAACACCCGCGATTTCAAAGCTGTAGCGTTCCTTTTCCGTGGCGTAGCCCAGCGCATTAAGTTTGTGCGCTAGGCGCGCGTCAAACGCCGCCTCAAAATACCCGGCGTCACGTTTCAGATCGCCGAACTGTCCCGCCTTCCAGCGCTTCTCCGTATTGTCATAAGTCAGGTTGAACGCGTAAAAATGCGCGTGCAGATGCGGATCGGGAATCCCGTCCACAGGACGCGCCGTGAAATGCGTGAACTCCGCCCAGGCCATGTTGCCCGTTTCGCGGTCGTTATCGCTGCCCTTCCTTCGCACGCGCGTTTTCATCTCGCCTTCGATTTCGCTCATGGTCTCTCTCGCGCTTTCACGGAAGGCTTCCAGGATGCGCTCATCCCCGGAGACTTCATAGAGCACAGACACAGACTTGGGAGCGGAGAAGGTGAAATCGAACCCGACGCGCCGGTTGTCTTTATTGCGCGGGGTGAGCTGCTCGCCGGTATTGGGGTCGAGATTGTCTATCATCGCGAAGTAGCGCTTCGCGTCCACCTCGCCCTCAAGTCCCAGCATCTCACCGGCCTTTCCACCCCAGCGTCCGACGACTTCCTGGCCGTCGATGTAATAGTCGGAGCGCGTCAGGCTTTGCGTGAAATATTCCTTCGCCCCCTTGGCGCTCGTGCTGGGTGTTATGCGCAACATCTGTCGCCTTTATCTCGCAGTGGTTGAAGTACGTAGCATCAAAAACAACCTGCGGCAATGATCATTGGAGTTGTTCCAAATTCAGCCAATTAAGCTTGCATGCGTCTCCCCTAAGCAGAGCTTAGGCAGGATCGACGCATACGGAGAACACGTTTTCCAGACGCGTTCTCCGCGTAAACGGACGCCTTGCAAAACATGTACGAGGCGGTTCATTTCGAGACCTTGCTCAACATCATTTCGCCCTTGCCGCAATTGCCGTCCTGCCATTCGGCGGCGATCTGATTGTTGCCGAAGGGCGTTACGGAGAAGGACGTAATCGCGCATCCCTCGGGAGTGGCGCCGATGGTCTTATCGACATGAAAACTCACCGCGCCGTCCTTCGGCGTTCCGGTCAAGACGGCCGATATCGGGCTCATGCTTTTGGCCAGCGCCACCCTTGCATCAAACTTCTTTCCCCCGGCAAGATAAGGCGTCGGGTAGCAGGCAAGTCGCGGATAGGCTGTCAGCTGCCCCGTAGTGGTCTCGCGCATTTCGAGCGCGAGCTGG
>JANXPR010000041.1 GCA_025357215.1 Acidobacteriaceae bacterium
GCCTGACTGTTAGCGCGGGATACATGATGGTGCAAGGCCACAAACTCGTCCGGCCGATTGACCTCAACGTGGGAGCGCCCATCGGCAAGGAAACCGGCACGGGCAAGGACATTTACGCTTTTGCCATCAATGATCCCAACATCCCCGCGCCGCCGGCCGGGTCAAACGGGACCAACGGAATTTTCTATTTCACTGACTCCACGGGAAATTCCATTTATCACGGCCTGACGTTGCAGGCGATTGAGAAAGCCGGAAAGTATTTCACGCTGAATGCCAACTACACTTTTTCACACACGCTGGATGACGGCACGTTCGTTACATTCGTCAGTACGCCGCAATCCAACGCGCAGCGTAACCTGGAACGGGCCAACTCCAACCAGGACGCGCGTCACCGCTTTGTCGCTAACTTTGTGGCCGATGCACCCGATCACGGACCGCTACGCAACTTCCAACTGAGCAGCATCATCAATATGCAATCGGCACGGCCGTTCACGTTGTTTGTAGGTTTTGACGCCAACAACGACGGCAATCCGGTCACCGATCGCGTTGGCGCTTCGCCGCGCAACAGCTATCGTGGCGATACCTTGCAGACGGTTGACCTGCGCCTTTCGCGCTTCTTCAATCTTGGCGAACGAAAGAAACTCAACCTCTCTTTTGACGCCTTCAACCTATTCAACCGCGCCAACGTGGACGAAGTCTTCTCCGTTTACGGCGCGCCGGATTTCATTCCCGGACAAACCCCAACGCATTTTGGCGACGGCATCGCTGGACCAAGCGGATCGGTGGGCGCTCCGCGGACCGCATTCAACCCCCGGCAGTTTCAACTCGGGGCCAAGTTCACGTTCTAGAAAACCCTCACCTCGTCTTTGTTCCTCATTTTGAGGTTTCTCATTTTGGGCGCTGGGCTGGCATAGCTGGCGCCTTTTTTCTGTTACAAGGCTTCTTTCTGTTGCAAGAGAAGAGACAAGAGCCGGGCGGCGAGTTTACTCGGGCGGTAAATGCTCTAACCCGATTGCCAATGGCCGAAAAAGCCGGAAAATTGTCCGGTGTGCCAGTCCCCAGGCAGCTAACATTGAAGGTTGACCCCAAGTCCAAACGGGGGACATGGCCGAGGAGGCTTGAACAACATGGCAAAGACGCGAATTCGTTTGCTGGCGGTGACTGTGCTCACGCTGTTGCTTTCCACTTTTTCATTCGCCGGATCTTCATCCGCCGGGCCTTCAGCCGGTGAATCAGCGGCGGCGCATCCTGAAATGGTTGTTTCCGCGCAGTGGCTGGCCGACCACTTGAACGATCCCAAAGTAGTGATCCTGCACGTGGCGGACAAAGCCGCCGATTATCGTCGCGGACACATTCCCGGCGCGCGCTATCTCTCTACCGACGATTTCACCACGGGCAACGACGTCGAACTGCCTTCCGTCGACAAGCTCAAGGAAGTTTTTGAAAAGCTGGGCGTGAGTGACGACACCCGCGTGGTGATCTATACCACCGCGTGGCCGCCCATGGCCGGTCGCGCTTTCTTCACTCTGGATTATATGGGCCATGACAAAACGTCCATGCTCGATGGCGGCATTGAACACTGGATGATTGAGAAACGCGCCGTCACTTCAGAAGAACCCAAGATAACGCACGGCAAATTTACGCCGCACGTGCATGAAGAAGTGCGCGCGCTTTTGGATGAAGCCAAGAAATCCACCGAGGCTGATTCCAAGGAAATCCCCGTGGACTCGCGCCCCATGCGCCGCTTCAAGGATGGCCATCTGGCCGGCGCCGTCCCCATTTATTGGCAGGACACGCTGGTTGATCCCAACAACGATCCGGTTTTCCTCTCGCCAGAAAAACTGAAAGCGCTCTTTGAATCGCGCGGCGTGAAACCCGGCAAAAAACTTGTTACCTATTGCGAAGTTGGCCTGCAGGCTTCTCACATGTATTTTGTTGCCCGCTATCTGGGATACGATGCCGCGATGTATGACGGATCGATCCACGAGTGGAGCATGGTGAACAATCTGCCGGTGGTCAAAGGCGACTCGCCGCGCTAACGGCAACTAACGGGGATCCGCGAATGAATGTGAGATTTGGGGCACGTCAACCTATGCGGCTGCAATTTGCAGACTGCGAATTTGCAGACCACAGCCGCCGCGCCGGCTTCAGGAACATTTTCCTGTTGCTGGTGCTGGCGGTGTGTTTCACGGCGACCATGGACGCTCAAGCAAAACATCCACTTCAGACGAAGTCGCCCAGCAGCGCAGCGCCGCACCTGCGAACGGATATGCTGGTCTCGACCGATTGGCTTGCTCAGCACTTGCAAGACAATAACGTGATCGTGCTGTGCATCGCCGGCAAACCTGATTCTTATAACAGTGGCCACATTGCCGGAGCACGCTTCATCGCCCTCAGTGAGATTGCCGTAACGCGCGACGGAATCCCGAACGAACTGCCAGCCATCGGCGACCTCAAGCGCGTATTCGAATCTGCTGGAGTCACGGACGATTCGCGCATCATCCTTTACGGTGAACGCTACGGACTCTTCGCCTCCCGCGCCTACTTCACGCTGGACTACATGGGCCTGGGCGATCGCACAGCGCTACTCGATGGCGGATTGGAAAAGTGGAAAGCGGAAAATCGGCCGCTGTCCACGGAAGTTCCCAAGCCGGCTGCTGGCAAACTAACCGGCGCCAAGTTGACCATCAGACTAAACGAAGCCATCGCGCTTACCGTGCAAGACATGCAAGATCTTGTCACGACCAAAGCAGAATCGGCGGCGATCATTGACGCGCGTCCTACCGACGAATTTACTGGCGTAAAAATTTCGGAAGAAGTCACCAAGCCCGGACACATTCCACATTCGGTGGGCCTGTACTGGATGAAAAACCTGGAGAGCACGGCGAACCCTGTGCTCCTGCCCGAAGCCGAGCTACGCCGCATGTACTCAGGTCTGGGCGCCGCAGCCGGAAAGAAAGTCGTCACGTATTGCCGCAGCGGCATGCAGTCGTCATTCGATTATTTTGTGGCGAAATATCTAGGCTATGATGCACAGATGTATGACGGGTCGTTCTTTGAATGGAGCAGAAAAGACCTGCCCGTGGAGAGCGAAGCGAAAAAGTAATTTGCCTATCTCGCTGCTTCCAGCACTGGCTGGTCAGCCTGCGCGGGATAGCCGGGTGTTGCCTGGCGAATAGGATCGCGCGTGGGCAGCGGCGCCGGAGACTTTACTGACACCGGCTCGTGCGTGCGGAAGGGAAGCCGGAACTTATGAGCGACTTCCGGCCAGAACTCGCGTAGCACGTCCCAGGCCACGTCATTGGAAACGGTAAAGCCAACGCGGCTGGCGGTGGCGCCAAAGCCCCGCGGATTTCCCGGATGATAAACGTTGCTCAGCGCCTTCATGCTGATGGTGGTCGCCCACTCGGAATAGTTGAAGATGCGCTTGCCGGAATCATTTTGTGAAACAAAGCGGTGGGCCAGCGCGTGAGCCAGACGTTGGTTCGGACTGCCTTGTCCTTGTCCCATGCGGTAGTAGCGCGGGTCCTGATGGAAAATTGATGGATACAGAAAAGTGCCGAAGAACTCGCCGGCCACGTTGTCGGTTACGGCCGCCGAATAGCGCTTGCCGTAGCCGGACATACCTTGCTGGTAGGCGCGATCGTCACGGTCCAGCTGCGCCCAGGCTGCGGTCCACGCCGCGCCCGCAAAATTCATCGGATCGGCGGTGTTCTTCACGAACATGTTGAACTTGTCGTGCGCGTCCATGGTGCAGGGCACGGCGCTGTGGCGGTGCGGCATCTGCACGGTGGCGCTATCCACGCGTTGCGAAACTTTGGCCACTACCTTATTCATGGGCCCGCTGTAGTCGTCAATATCAAACGGTTCTACAAACGTGGCGCACGGCTTGGCCGGCATAACGGGCTTGTAAGCAGGCACGGGATAGTACGCAGCCGGCAACGTAGCTTCCGGAGTGAGCAAGGCTAGGCGTGGCAGTTGCTGGGCAGGGGCCAGGCAGCTTGCCGCCATCAGGCATACGAACACGAATTGCCGTTTCATCTCGCGCATACATCACGCCGTCATGGAGGCTTGCTTCGGCTGGACTACTCTACCCGGGGTTCGGGAATCGAGTTAGTTACGAATGTCATTGGCCGCGGCCTCGGGTTTGGCGTCCTCAATGCTTAAGACACATAACCCCAACAAAGCAGAACAGTTTTGAAATGACGTTTTTTGTCATCCGGAAAAGGACATGTACCGGCGGGTTGAAACCAACGGGCCGTGGAATGAATCGCGGGTTAAGGGTCGCAAATCCCTGCACATATAAGGATGCGGCGGACCGCAGACGCAAATCGGTATAATCGCTCGTCGTTCAAGCGGAGGCCGAGATGAAAGTACTCTTCCTGCTGGCAACCCCAGTGCTGGTAGCGCTGCTGCTCACCGTGGAAATTTCTGCCCAGACGAAAAACGTGCGGGCCACTGTGGTCTATGACGATACTGCCACGGACATCACTGCCGCGCGCGAGGACGCCGGCCAACTTTGGATCACGACCTCCGATCTCAAACGTGCCACTCGGTTTGAAGTGAAGCCGGAAGGCGTTTGTCGCGACGAAATCTGCGTCCCGCTGCCCAAAGCGCGCCAGCAGGAATTCCTGCGCGGAGATTCCGGCGCTGACGTTGGCACGAGCAACACCAGCGCCAACGCCCAAGTCCAAACCTGGTTCAATCTTTCTGCCTTCGCCGGACTCACGCATCAGGCGGTGGCCCACGATTCCGCCGAGTCTGTCTGGTATTTCGGTTTGCGTTCTGACCAGCGGCAGTGGATCTCGTCCTTGCAGGCGCCGGATTTCACCTTGCCGGACATCAACGGCAAAATGCATTCGCTCTCTGATTTTCGCGGCAAAAGAGTTTTGTTGCTTACCTGGGCTTCGTGGTGAGGCTGTCGACTTGACCTGCCAGGCTGGCAGGAACTTTATCTCCAACTCAAGGACAAGAATTTTGAAATCGTTTCCGTCGCCCAGGACACCAACGGCGTAAAAGACGCCGGCAAGCCCATCACCGACGCCAATCCTACGTTCACCGTGTTGATCGATCAGGAGCATCTGGTTTCCAAGCTCTACAACATGGTCAACGTGCCCACCGGCGTGTGGATCAACGAGAAGGGCCGGATCGTCCGTCCCAACGAAACGGCGTTCGTGGACGACCGCTTCAAGCCGTTCAGCGGACTCGACTCCGCTCCTTATATAAGCGCGATCCGCGACTGGGCGGAAAAAGGTGACGCCAGTCCGTACGCCATGAACGAAGCGCGCCTTCGCGAAAAACTTACGCCGCCCGATCCCAACATCGCGCTGGCCTCGGCGGAGTTCGGTCTGGGCGAACATCTTTATAAATCCGGCCACCTTGATGCCGCGATTTCGCATTTCAAGGAAGCTCAGCGTCTCAATCCCAAGAGCTGGAACTACAAGCGCCAGGCC
>JANXPR010000044.1 GCA_025357215.1 Acidobacteriaceae bacterium
GGTCGACCAACTCTTCAATTCCAGCGAAAAGCGGCTGGCCAGACTACTCTTGCTGCTGGCGCAATATGGGCAGAACGACGGCCATACCAAAGAAGTCCCAAAAATCAGCCAGGAGACTCTGGCCACCATGATCGGCACTACCCGGGGCCGAGTGAATTTTTTTCTCAATCGTTTCCGGAAGATGGGCTACATCCACTACAACGGTGGATTGAAAGTAAACAGCTCCCTACTGAACATGGTCCTGCATGAGTAACCCGGCCGCGGGCGCTTTGAGATTTGACGCGTCACTCCACGTGGCCCGATGATAGGAAACATGCACAATCGTCTTTCCGGCTTTGCCGCCGTTGCCTCCATCTGTCTCGCGGGCTTCACCTCTACCCAACAGACTCCATCGCCAGCGACACCCAGAGTCCAGAAAGAAGTCCAAATGACCATGCATGCAACAGGCCCGTTCGAAGTTAAGCTGGCACCACAAACAGAAAAAGACGCCGACCAATCGCTGGGACGAATGACCATCGATAAGAAATTTCATGGCGATCTGGAAGCTACCAGCGCGGGCCAGATGCTGACCGGCATGACCAACACGAAAGGTTCGGCGGGTTATGTGGCCATTGAAAAAGTTACCGGCACGCTCAAGGGAAAAACGGGCTCGTTCATTTTGCAACACAACGCGACCATGACGCGGGGCACGCCAATGCTCAACATCATCGTGGTGCCGGATTCGGGGACAGGCGAACTGACGGGCTTGACCGGCAAGATGAACATCATCATCGCGCCGGATGGAAAGCACTCGTACGACTTTGAGTACACGCTGCCCTAGGATTTTGGCGCTAGGTGCGCTGCGCGCCAGCCTACGAAATGTATTCCCTTATATAAGGATCATCCACGGCGCCCAGTTCGACTCCGGTGCCGCTGAAGATGACTTTGCCTTCGCGCAGCACCATGAAGCTGGTACGGACGTCGTGCATGGGCTTGCCGTCCACCGGCTTCATGCTGCTGGTGGCCGGATCGTAATAGTGCGTGGCCAGCATGAATCCATCCTGCAGGCGATGGCTTACCAGCAGAGCGCTGGTTTTGGCCACGTCACGTTGTTTCATGATCAACTCAACAATGGTGGTGGAAGTAATGGGGTCCAGGCCGCCGGTGGGCGAATCATAAAGCAGGGCTTCTGGATGGGTGATAATGGCCCGCGCAATGCCCACGCGCCGCCGCATGCCGCCGGAAAGCTGGGACGGAAATTTGTCGATGGCGGGTTCCAGTTCCACAAAACGCAGAGCTTCACGCACACGCGCTTCCACTTCCGCTTCCGGATGCTTTTCTTCCTTCAGGCGGAAGGCCACGTTGTCGCGGACGGTGAGCGAATCAAACAGCGCGCTTTCTTGAAAGATGATGCCCACCTTGCTGCGCAAGTCAAAGAGCTCGTCTTCCTTCATGGTGGTCACGTCATGGCCCAGCACGTAGATGTGGCCGGAGTCCGGTTTGACCAGTCCGAGACACATCTTGAGCATAATGCTTTTACCGGCGCCGGCGACGCCCAGGATCACCTTGGTTTCACCGCGGTTCAACTCGAATGAAACACCGTCAAGCACGGTAAGGTCTTCAAAGCCGATGGACACATTGTCAAAGATGATGGCCTTGTGGACGGTATCTGGCGGCGGCGCGGGCTTGAATTCTGTCGAGCTAATGGCAGGCGGCGTCATTTGAGGGAAAGCATCAGCTGGGTCAAGACCACGTCCACGGCCAGAATCAACACGGACGAGGCGACGACGGCCTGGGTAGTAGAACGTCCCACGCCTTGCGTGCCGCCCTTGGTGGTCATTCCGTAATAGCAACCGATGGTGGAAATTATAAAGCCGAAGAATAACGGCTTGAGAAGGCCGGTGATCACGTCGTTATACGTAAGCGACTGGTAGGCAGTGTTCCAATATTGAAATGTATCAATCCCCAACAGCAAATAAGAAATAAGGTAGCCGCCGGCAAGACCGACCAGGTCAGAAAGAATGGTGAGAAAGAACATCATGAACACCGTGGAGATCACGCGCGGCGTAACCAGCTTCTTGTAAGGGTCAGTGCCCAGGGCGCGCATGGCGTCAATCTGCTC
>JANXPR010000087.1 GCA_025357215.1 Acidobacteriaceae bacterium
AAGCAGAGCAAAAGCGCCTGATCAACAAATTTCATCGTTGCCTGAATGCCGAAGGCTACCTGTTCGTGGGCCACGCGGAAAGCTTGTTTGGACTTTCCGATAAGTACCGCATGATTCACCTGAACAACGGAACCGCGTACCAGCGGCTGGAGGTGACGTCATGAACTTCTTTTCTGACGAGCGGGCCGCGGAAATGCGCGACCTGTTCTTTGAAAGCGCCATGGAACTCCTGCAATCCATGAATGAAGTTGGGCTGGAGCTGGAGAAACATCCTGACAATAAAGAAACCCTGCGCGATGTAAGGCGCACCGTACACACTTTGAAAGGCGATTCCGCGGCGTGCGGCTTCCAGGAACTGAGCGATCTGGCACACCAGTTGGAAGACGCGCTAACGCCGGAAGTAGCGGCGAAAGCCGGACCCGCCCTGGCGGAAGCCGTGCTGATTGCCGCCGATACGTTCAGCTCGATGCTGTCTGCTTATCGCGACAAACTTCAACCGCCCGCAGGGAAAGAATTGCACCAACAGATTCTGGCGCTTACCAGCCGGCCGGCGAGCAAAGTTATTCCCAAGCTGCAAGCCCGCTTTGCGTGGAGCGAATACGAACGACTGGTCATTGTTGACGCACAGGACCGCGGCGAAAATGTTTTCAATATCGCGTTCAGCATCGATCCGCACTGCCCGATGCGCGCGGCTGCGATGCAGCTTATCCGGAATGTGTTGCAGGAATGCGGGCGCGTGCTGGCGATTGTCCCGGACCAAAGCACGCTGACGCACGATTTGGACGTGGTGGAAGCCGTGGTGGCCGGCGACAAGACGCAGGCCTGGATTGAGAGAAAGTGCCGCATCCCGTCTGTAGTGTCTGACCTGCTGATTCAAGTTCCCGGAGAAAAAGTTGCCGGAGAAAACGGCAGCGGCGCTCCGCACAAACCTGAATCCAGTGATGATGTTCTGGACATTGTGGAGCACGTGACCTCGACGCTGGATGCGGAGCCAGAACTGGTACAGGCCATTGAGCGGCCCACGCACAAGCTGCCAACTGCAACGCGACAGGAGCCAGCCGAAGCAGACGCGTCACAAAGCCTGCCCAACAAATTCGCGGCGATGAACGAGAACCTGTTACGCGTGGACGCGGAACGCATCGATACCGTTATGAACCTGGTGGGCGAGTTGATCATCGCCAAGAGCATGCTGCACCAAGCCGCGGGAGAATTTGATAAACGTTTTCCTAAAGATCAGCTGCGGATGAAATTCTCTGATGCCATGGCCTTCCAGGCGCGCATCATGAACGATCTGCAGAAAGCCGTGATGAAGATCCGCATGGTGCCGGTGGAACATTTGTTCCGGCGTTTTCCGCGCGTGGTCCGTGACGTGGCGAAATCCTGCGGCAAAGAAGTCACACTGATGATTACGGGCCAGGACACAGACCTGGACAAGAGCATTCTGGACATGCTGGCCGAACCGCTGGCCCATCTCGTCCGCAATTCGGTGGACCACGGCATTGAATCGCCGGCCGAGCGCATCAACGCTGGCAAGCCCGCAGTGGGCACGGTCCGGCTCGCCGCGTATCACCAAGGCAACCAGATTGTGATTGAAGCTGGTGACGACGGCCGCGGCATCAATCGCGAACGCCTGGTAGCCAAAGCAATGGAGCGTGGCATTCTTACCGCAGCCGACGCAGCCACCATCGGCGAACATGAAGCCTTAAATTTGATCTTCCATCCTGGCCTCAGCACGGCGGACGAAGTTACAGCCATTTCTGGACGAGGCGTGGGCATGGACGTGGTGCAAGCCGTACTCGACCGCTTGAAAGGCACCGTCAGCATACGCACTACGCCGGGCAAAGGAACTACGTTTCAACTGAAAGTCCCGTTGACGCTGGCGATCATAAAAGCTTTGCTGTTCCGCGTTGCGGAACGCATGTACGCCGTTCCACTGGCAGCCGTGGTGGAAATCGCACGCGCTAGCCAGAGCCAGGTGCATCGCGTGGACAACCACGACGTCATCCAAATGCGTGAAGACGTTTTGCCTCTGATCTATCTGGGCGGCAACCCGCAACAACCGGCGGTCGGGGGAAAAATGTTCATCGTGGTAATCGCACTGGGCGACCGCAAATTCGGCCTGGTGGTAGACCGATTGGTAGGCGAAGAAGAACTGGTGATCAAAGCGCTGGACGACCATCTGGTGGCAACCGATCTGGTAAGTGGAGCGTCGATTCTGGGAGACGGAACAGTGGTGCTGATTCTGAATCTCTCCTCGGTGGTTTCACGACTGGGCAAACTACAGATGACGGTGGGGGCCACGGCATGAGCAAGTTGCGAGTGTTGGTGGTGGACGATTCCGCGCTGATGCGCAAACTGATTCCGCAGATCCTGGCCCGGGACTCGGAGATGGAAGTAGTGGGCACCGCCATTGATGGTTCGTTTGCCCTGAAGAAAATCCAGGACCTGAAGCCCGACGTGGTGACGCTGGACCTGGACATGCCGCGCATGGACGGCATGGAGACCTTGCGGCAGATCATGCGGCATTCACGCGTGCCGGTGATCGTGGTAAGCGCTTTCAGCACGGAAGGCGCCAGTGCAACATTCAAAGCTCTGGCGCTGGGCGCGTTTGATTTTGTGGCCAAACCGCAGGACGCCGCGTCCGCGCATATGGATGAGATTGCCACGGACCTGATTGCCAAGATCAAAGGCGCCGCTAAAGCAAAACACAAGAACGGCGGATTGACGAAGAACACGGCGGCAGCCGAAGCGGTGGAACGAGCCCGTCCGCAGAAAAAGCAACAGCGTATGCGGCAGGAGCCGACTAAAATCGTGGCCATTGGAGTTTCCACCGGCGGGCCCAATGCGCTACAGTACGTTCTTTCACAATTGCCCGGCGATTTTCCCGGGAGCATTCTGGTGGTCCAGCACATGCCAGAAGGCTTTACCGAACTTTTTGCTCGCCGCCTGGACGAGTCTTGCGAGATCGACGTGAAGGAAGCGCAGTCTGGCGACATCTTGATCGCAGGGCGAGCTCTGGTTTGTCCCGGTGACCGTCATATGAAGATCCGGCGCATGGCGCTGGCCAACACCGTGGTGCTGTCTGACGATCCACGCGTGAACGGACACCGGCCTTCCGTGGACGTGCTGTTTCGTTCGGTAGCCGAGTTTGGCAACCGGGCCATTGCGGTACTGATGACTGGCATGGGCGACGACGGCGCCACGGGCATGGGCGTGGTGAAAGACGCCGGCGGGTTGACCATTGCCCAGGCGGAAGATTCCTGTGTCGTCTTCGGGATGCCGAAAGCGGCCATTGAACGCGGGTTTGCCACGCGAATTGTAGGACTCGATTCGCTGGCGGAATCGCTGAGCATTCATTGCAATCTGGAACGGATTGCAAGGAGCGCCAAAGTATGAGAGAAGTTGCAAGGAGTGAGAATATGGACCAGTTTCCCTTATTGCTTCGTAAAGACCGCAAGCCGATCCGTTATCTGGTGGTAGATGACTCGGTGTTCGCGCGCAAAAACGTGGCCAAAATGGTGGAAGCCTTTGGCGGTGAAATTGTGGGCGAAGCCGGCGACGGCTGCACGGCCATCACGGAATATGATCGCGCCACGCCGGACATGGTCCTGATGGATATCACCATGCCGCAGATGGAAGGCATTGAAGCCGCGGAGCGCATTGTGCGGGCCCATCCGCAAGCGCGCATCGTGATGGTGTCTTCCGTTGGCTACCAGGAAAACATTGTGGCAGCGCTGCAAAAAGGCGCGCGCCATTTTGTACAGAAGCCGGTGAAGGCGGAAATCCTGTACGAAGTGATCAAGTATGTAATGGGCGATGACGCCGTCATGTCCACGGCGGTTGCCCAGGAGAGCTGAAAACCATGAAGATGGAACTGATCCAGCCGTTCATCAACGCCGCCGATGCGGTGCTGGCGGAGACCTTGCAATCTCCCACGCACATTGGCGACGTGACCATGGACGATGAGGTCTATCGCCGCAAAGGCGTAGCGTCACTGGTCACCATCAAGGGCGACATTGAAGGCCGCATCATCTTTGACATTGATCCGCCGACTGCGGCCAAAGTCGCCAGCCATCTGGCGGGCGAGCCCATGGAGGAAAGCGAAGAAGTTTCCCGCGAAACCGTCTGTGAGCTGGCCAACATGGTGATTGGCAGCGCCATCACCGCGCTCAACGATCAAGGCTTCCAGTTCAAAATCTTTCCACCGGTAGTGCACACGGAAGAACTGGGTGAAAAGAGCAGCGAAGACCAGGAGTCCGTGGTGATGTGCTTTGACACCGCGGGCGGCAACGTGTTCATGAACATTGCCATGCGTTACAACCGGCGGCGCCGCGCCGACCGCGCACCCTTGTAAACAACCTTTACTCCACAAGTTTCAAAACAAAGGGCAGCTTAACGCTGCCTTTTTTGTTTGCTGAAAACTTTTCCGTTTACGGCAACATGCGGACCATGAACGGCTTCTGGATCGGACACGGCAACGGCACCTTGCTGTTGAACGTGGGATCGATAGCCGCTACGCATTTGAAATCCTGTTGCGGTGCAATGAAACTCGGCACCAGGCTCACTACGGATGGATCCGTGGGCGGCTGAAACACCGTGTCGGTGGCGGTGCGTACGATCGAAAGCGACGGCGTGGCAAACGTCCTGTCGGGCAACACTGCTCCCGGTAAACAGTTGGCCGTGCAATTGGGAGCGTGAACGTTGTCGCGGACCACCATTGTATCGTTCGAGCTGATCGCGTAGACGCGCGAACTGTCCGTGGAAGAATCAATGGCCACTGCTCCGGGACCAATCGTGATGGTCTTTACTTCTTTCAGGGCGATACCATCCACTTCACTCACCAAGTTGCCGGTGCACGCCGCCAGGTTAGCCTGAATGTTCGTGTGGTTCGTGCCTGCCGGACATCCACCCAAAGCAGCGTAGGCGCGAGTCCCATCCGCCAATACGGTAACGGATGTGGGAGCGGAGGTAAGCGTTACCGTCGCCAGCAATCTCGGCAGAATCTGGGGGACGGCCGCCAGGTCAATGTCATTTGCCTTGAGCACGCTCACGTTCGAGCTGCCGGTGTTGGAAACCCAGACACGCTGGTTCTTGACGTCAAAAAATGCAAAGTTGGGCGACGTGCCAACGGGAATGGTGGCAATCACAATGTCCAGCAGCGTATCAATGGCGCTTACCGTGCCGCTGCCCTGGTTCACAATGTAAACGTGGCTGCCATCATTACTCATCACGCCCCACACGGGCGCGGTGCCAACGGCAATGCTGCCGGTGACCGTGTTGTCCGTGGTGGAAATCACCGTAACGTTGTTGCTGCCGTGGTTCACAACATAAATCTTGCTGTTGTTGGGCGATCCCACCACCGCCACTGGCTGCGTTCCCACCGGGACGGTTGCAATCACGGCCAGCGATCCAGATGAAATCTCACTGACCGTGCCGCTGCCGCTGTTGGCCAGGTAATAATTCCCAGTGCTGCTGGCGGCGCCGGCGATGGGCGTTGTAGATGTAGCCGGCAACGTGACAATGCTGGGATTGGTGGCCGTTGGAACAAGACCAATGTAACTGTCCACCGTATTGTCGCTGTTGGTGACAAAGACGCGGTTATTGTTCTTGCCGACAAAGACTGGTCCCGTGCCAATGGAAACGATGCCCACATTGGTGTCACCCAGCACGTCAATGTGCATGGCACTGCCCTGTCCGCCCGCCGCTGGATTGGTTGATAGCACCATGGCGTGGGCCAGACATACGACGCACGGATCGCCACCCGGTTGGGGCACTGGCAAAATAAACTGGCGCAGAGAGTCATTGCAGCCAGCCACCAGCGCCACCGTCATTGCCGTCAGCAGTACCAGCCAAACGGCCTTGTATCTTGAGATCATTATGATTACTCCACCGGACCTACCGGATGAACGAACCTGCATGAGATTATTGCGAGGGTTTTATTGTATCGGTTAATCCGCTCTGCGCAAAGACGTTAACCTCCGTTTTCGTATAGCATTCACCTGAACACTCCCGGCGCGGGCCTTAACCCCGGCGGGGAGCCCCAAGGAGCGTAAAGCTGTCCAATCCTGGCCGAGGCCGAATCAAGTCCCTTGACTGGCTGTCCGTGACGGCGGCGGCAGGGCTGGTCATCTTGTCCGCCGCCTTGGACCGCAATTTCTCCTGGCCTCTGGACCGTCATCTCCTTGTTGCACTCGGCATTACCGCTGCCTTTGCTCTCATCGGACGCCTCACCCACGGCGTCGATTTCAGCGGCGCGCTCGCCGGATTCGCCGTGGCTCTCGTCCTGGCCGCGCGCGATCTTCGCATGTTCTGGGTGCTCCTGGTCGTATTCGCCGTGACGCTCATCGCCACCCGCACTGGAGGCGATCGCAAACGCCAGCTGCGCGACGGTGAATACGCCGGCGAATCCGGTAACGAAAACGGCGGTCCAGCACGTGCCGAGTCCGGGAGCGGAAATCGTGCCGCTGAAATCAACGGCGCGTTTACCAAGATCAAGAGCGAAAATGCCGCCTTGGGAGCCAACGTCTCTCCAGCGGTTTTCAACAGAAAACCCGACGACCGTCGCGGACGTTCCGCCTCCCAGGTCATGGCCAATCTCGGCGTCGCCGGACTCATGGTCGCGCTGGCTCCCAAACTTTGGCCCGTGCTCGCGCTCGCCGCATTGGCGGAAGCTGCCGCCGATACCTGCTCCAGCGAAATCGGCATGGCCTTCCCCGGAAAAACCGTTCTCATCACCACCTGGAAGCCTGTCGCGCCGGGCATTGATGGCGGCGTGACGCTGCTGGGGACAATGGCTGCGCTCATCGCGGCTTCCGTGGTGGCCTTCCCGGCCTGGGTGCTTGGGTTGGCGACGATTCACTTCATGGTGGTGGTCATCGCCGCCGGATTCGTAGGGTCACTAGTCGATAGCCTGCTCGGCGCGCTGCTTGAACGCCGCGGCTGGCTGAACAATGATGCCGTGAACCTTCTGGGCACGGCTACGGCCACTGCCATTGCCTGGGCTATCGCGTAGAGGAACGCTTTGCTTTTCCGATCACGCGCGATCACGTTGCGATTTCGCCGATCACCCGATCTGGCTCCCCCCTCCGTCTCCATCCCAAGGTCTAAACGACTTACGCGAACTCATCCCAAGGGACGCTCTCTGAGAATTGTCATTCCGACCTTCGGGAGGAATCTGCTTTCCCCGATCACGCGCGATCGGGGTCCCCGGACCGCGCCGGTGTTGCGCGGGCTGGGTGGGGTGTCGGCGATCGCGGCGATTGGCCCGCTCTGCGGGCCTCCATCCCTCTTCATCCCAAGATCTAAAGCACTTAGCGAATCGATCCCAATTTGGCGTGGGTTTGCGCGTGTTTTGTGGAGCGCAGCCCCGTGGTCCCCGGCGCCAGGGCTCCCGGATGGCTGTGGATGTACACCTGCCTGTGCGCTTTTGTGCAAGGTTTTCCCAAAAGCCAAGAGCCAACAACCAAGACACCATTTTGTCGAATTTTCAAAGAAATAGACAAAGCGCGTGCCCTGAGGCATGCCATCACATCGTAGCTGATCGCAGCCAGCGAATCAATTGCGAACAAGTTCATCGGCGCGCACGCTTGTCAAGTGTCCTGAAGGTCATGCCTTTCCGATCACCCGATCACCGATTTCCCGTTCACCCGATTTGCCTTACCCTGTCATCCTGACCGAGTCCGAGCCTTGGCGAGGACGATTGGAAGGATCCCGAGAATCTTCATGGCTTCCATGCCGCTCCAGGGAGTCCTCTCAAGGCACTTCGAGCATGGTTTTTGGTTCTGCCTTTCCGATCACCCGATTTCCCGATCACCCGATCACCCGATTTACCTTAGCCTGTGCGCTTTTTGTGCAAGGTTTTCCCAAAAGCCAAGAGCCAACAACCAAGAACCATTTGTCGAATTTTCAAAGAAACAGAAACAGACAAAGCGCGTACTGAGGCATGCCATCGCATCGTAGCTGATCGCAGATAGCGAATAAATAACGAATAAATTCATCTGACAACGCGCGCCAAGTGTCCTGAAGGTCAGGCTTCAAGGATTAGCCGCCAAAAGGTTTTTTCCCTTCATTCACGTTCTATCTAGGAACACACCTAGAAGCTCTTCGCGATCATGCCGGCCTTCGCATTGCGCCGGAACCAGTTCGGCGAACAAAGGATGGGCAGGCGATGGCAATGCGTGTGTCGGCGGACCGCTTTACCCTGCTTTTTTGGGGCGGTGGCCAGTAGATCTTGAGTTCAAGGGGCTTTGATATATGACAGAGGATGGCAAGAAACGATTAATCAATACCTTGGCAACTATCGGGGGAATTGCCACCATCTTTTTCGTTGGTGCAGCGGCAATTTGCCTTCGAGGAAAATGGACCTCCAATTCAGTTTGGCTCGTAACGGGCTGGTTGGCTCTATGCGCCTGGATCGGGGGAACCATTATTTATTCGAATGGCCTGGAAAAGGACGATGACAAGATCCGTGCGACTGTAGTCATGGACGCATCCATTGCCTTTGCGGTCGGCGTGCTGGGAGTGACATTCTGGCAGCATGACACCGCGGGATCATGGTCGATCGCAGTTCTCTGGTCCCTGGCCTGTCTCATCCTCGGCGGCGTGAGCGGGTTTTTGTTCGGCATTCCCCGGTCTCGGACACACGCAGCGAAAGCGGATCAGTCCCCGATTGAACAAATAGCCGACTGGCTCACGAAAATCATTGTGGGCCTGGGCCTTACGAATCTTAGCAACATTCCTGGCCTGCTTAGCCGTTGGGCCAATTATGTGGCCGTCGGGGTTGGCAAAGAACACGCTAGCGATTCCGCTGCACTATCGATGATCCTGTATTTCGTGCTGCTAGGATTCCTCGGTGGCTACTTGCTCACGAACTTGTTCCTTGAAAACCTGATCAACAGGTTCAGCGGGGCGGGCGGCGTGGCAGCGCCAAGCGGGGCAAGCGGCGTGGCAGCGCCAAGCGGGGCGGGCGACGTGGCAGGCAAATAGTGCCTTCGACGGGGTGTCCACTCTTTCGCCCGCTTTTGGCGAAGGGTGGCGACGCCGAAAACGCTCATCAAAGATCAGATTCCTGATTTGGCGAAAATCTGATTGGCGAAAATCTGCTTGGCGAGAATAATGCAGGCCAACTTCCCTTTTTGGCCCCCCGATTGCCCTTACCCCTGTGAAGCATCCGCAGTGTCGCTATTTCCGGCAACCCTTGCCGGAAAGCGGCAACGTTTGCCTAGCAGAGGGGATTTCGCCCATGTCCAACTCGGGGACGCTCGTCACCATCACGCCCGCCGCCGCGCCGCCACATTCGGCAACCGCGCTTTCGTCGCCCGTCCAGCAAGGGGACCAGGTACGCCACCTTCATTTGTCGGCGATCCGGCTGTTTAAGGAAGGCCGGCTGCCGGAAGCTACTCAGGCGATCGTCCAGTCGCTTCTGATTGCGGAAAGCGGTGTCGGCGACACGAAACATAGTGTCCGCTGGAACGATTTCGCCACGATCCTTCTGGCTGAAAACAATTACGCTGCGGCGGAGTTCGGTTACCGCCGCGCCGTTGAGCTTGATCCTGGAAACTCGCAGGCGTCCGCCAATCTTGATGCTTTTCTAAAAAAGCTCGTCACCATTCCCGCAGCCAGCGCGGCGCAGGCCATCACCGGCGCCGAGCAGCTTTTGCGGGACTTGCAGTTGAAAGCTCCCGCGCCCGGTTCGCCCGACTCTGCAGACATTGACGCTCTCTTTCACCGCATCTGCGCGCTGCCATCCGCGGACGCTACCGCCCCCAAGTTTCTGCACGACGCCATTCGTCGCGGCTTCCTTTACACCGGATACTTCGTGCGCCAGGCGCTGGAAATTTTGGAAGGTCTCACGGAAGCTGAACGCTCTGCGTTGATTTCCAGAATTGAAGCCGCGGAAAACGATCCACGGTGCCAGACTCTGGCCGCTGTGCTCCTGATGATGAACGAGGATTACGCTGCGGCCATTCCGCGTCTGCGTGCTGCCATCACCGCCCAGCCCACGGACCTGTTCGCCATTGACGCTCTCATGGAAGCGCTGCGTCTCAGTCCGGAAAACGGCCCGGAGAACATTGCCGCGCGCGAACTCCCGGCGTATCTGGCCGCGCACACTTGTTCGCGGCCGTGGTCGCACGTGGAAATGACCGAACCCGGCAACGCGCACTTGTGTTGTCCCACGTGGCTGCCGGTTTCCATCGGAAATTTGGCGGAATCTTCGTCCGACCAGATGTGGCGCTCGGAAGCCGCCGAAGCCATTCGCGCTTCGGTGGTCGATGGGACGTTTAGTTTCTGCAATAAGCTCCACTGTCCGCACATCGCGTCACGCAGTTTGCCGGAGAAGAAAGCAGAAGCGGTTTTCATTCCCGCCGCGCGGATCAAGAACGCGCCGGCCGAAGTTACGCTTTCTTATGACGCCAGTTGCAACCTGGCTTGTCCCATGTGCCGCAAGGATTTCATCACCGCCACGCGCGCCGAGCAGGAAGCCATGGATAAGCGCTTCGTCCCCTGGGTGGAAGCGGCTGTCGCGCGCGCGGACACGCTGTACCTCAACGGCTCGGGAGACGTCTTTGGCAGCAAGCACTCGCGCGATCTGCTTAGCCGGATGACCCGCGAGCGTTATCCGAACTTACGGTTCCGCATCATCACCAACGGGCTTCTTCTGGACGAACGCGCCTACCGCAAGCTGGACCTCGCCGGCCGCATCGGCACACTTGAAGTCTCCATTGACGCCGCCACCGCCGAAACGTATTCCGTCGTCCGGCGCGGCGGAAATTTTGATCGCCTGATGAACAACCTCGAATTCCTGGACGGTCTCCGCACTTCCGGCAAAGACAGTTTCAACCTTGAACTGATGTACGTGGTCTCGGCACACAACTTCC
>JANXPR010000091.1 GCA_025357215.1 Acidobacteriaceae bacterium
ATCTCCGACGAAACCACCTGGGCACAGCTAAAGAAGTTCCCCGAATGGAAGCAGGACTCCGACCTGGGCAAAGGCAATAAGGGGATCTCCATCGTAGTGCTATGAACCCCGCGCCAACGGGAACACTCTTTCGAATCTCGCGGCTGTTTCCGCCCAGCCATACCGCCCTACCCTGTCATGCTGAGAGTGCAGCCCAGCAAGCGAGGCGTAGTTGAAGCATCCCGAGAATGCCCGTCGCCGCCATGCCGCTACGGGGAGTTCCCACGAGGCTGTTCCGCTTTCCGTCGCCTAAAAGTGATCTTTCTTTTCCGCGATGGTCCGCGCTCATCCGCGGTATAGCCTCTCTTCAGTTTTCCCGCGGCCTCTGCGTCCTCTGCGGTAAAGGCTTTTGGTTTTCTGTAAAATAGATTCTTACTCATGGCGCAGGAAGAAGAAGTACTGGGCAAAGCGTATGACAGCCGGCTGATGAAGCGACTGCTCAAGTATCTTGGTCCGTATTGGTGGCATAGCACGGTCGCGCTGGCCTCCATCTTGCTCAAAGTCGTCCTTGGCGCGGACGTGATTGGCCCGTTCCTTACCGCCACCGCCATCGACAAATATCTTACGCAGCATCCGCATCCCGGCCTGCTTGACCGCTGGCTGAGCCCGCGGCCGCTGGTGGGCATCGGCCAGATCGCCCTCATTTATCTGGTCTGTTTGCTGTTCAGCTTCGTCTTGGAGTTCGTGCAAACCTACCTGATGCAGTGGATCGGCCAGAAGGTCATGTTTGACATGCGCAGCCAGATCTTCCGCCATCTGCAGCAGATGCACGTCGGCTTCTTTGACAAGAACCCCGTCGGCCGGCTGGTCACGCGCGTCACCACGGACGTGGACGCCCTGAACGAAATGTTCACTTCCGGCGTGGTTTCCATCTTTGAGGACGTTTTCATCCTCGCCGGCATTGTCTTCGTCATGTTGCGGATGAACTGGTGGCTGGCGCTGATCACCTTTGCCGTGCTGCCCATCATCTTCTGGGTGACCATGATCTTCCGCAAGTCGGTGCGCGAATCGTATCGCCGTATTCGTACGGCCATCGCCCGCATTAACGCTTACATGCAGGAACACGTTACCGGCATGGTGGTGTTGCAGCTGTTCAATCGTGAGAAACGCGCGTATGACAAGTTTGACGAAGTCAATGAATCGCACATGGTCGCCTTCAAGGACGCCGTCTTCGCCTACGCGCTCTACTATCCCGTGGTCGAAATCTTGTCGTCCATCGCCATCGCGTCGGTGCTGTGGTTCGGTGGACTGAAAGTTGTCTTGACCACCGTGAGCCTGGGCACCATGGCCGCGTTCATTCAATATGCTCAGCGCTTCTTCCGTCCCATTCAGGACCTGAGCGAAAAGTACAACATCCTGCAGTCCGCCATGGCTTCCAGCGAACGCGTTTTTAAATTGCTCGATACGCCGGTGGAAATCGTCTCGCCCGCAAACCCAGTCAAAGCCGAGGGTCCGGGCCAGATCGAATTCGACCACGTCTGGTTTGCCTATCGCCAGTTTGACGCCGATGAACTGAACAATGCCGCCGCCAACGGACACGCCAAAAGTGCCGAAAGTGGCATTGATCAGACCTCAGCCTCCAGCGGGTTTCAAAGTAACTCCGCCAGCTACGACTGGATTCTTCGCGACGTCTCGTTCACCATCTCGCCTGGAGAAAGCGTAGCCATCGTGGGCCATACCGGCGCCGGCAAGACGACGATCATTTCTCTACTGATGCGCTTTTATGACATTCAAAAGGGCGCCATCCGCATTGACGGCGTCGATATCCGCCAGATGGACCTGGTTGAACTGCGCCGCCGCTTCGGCGTTGTGCTGCAAGACCCGTTCCTCTTCAGCGGCACCGTGGAAAGCAACATCCGTCTCGGCTCAGACTGGATCACCGACGAACAAGTCGCAACCGCCGCCGAGAACGTAAACCTCGCGGACTTCATACGCACATTGCCGCACGGCTTCAAAGAGCCCGTACTTGAACGCGGCAGCACCCTGAGTACGGGACAAAAACAGCTCATCTCGTTTGCGCGCGCGCTGGCCCACAATCCCAAGATCCTCGTCCTCGATGAAGCCACTTCCAGCGTGGACACCGAAACCGAACTCCGCGTACGTGACGCGCTCGGCCGCATGGTGCAAGGCCGCACCTCGGTGATCATCGCCCACCGCCTCTCCACCATTCAGCGCGCGGACAAAATCATCGTCATGCACAAAGGCCACGTTCGCGAGATCGGCACGCACCAGCAGTTGCTCGCCCAGCGCGGCATCTATTACAAGCTCTACCAACTGCAATATAAAGACCAGGAACTCGGCGTCCCCGGCTCGCAGGTCGGCGCGGACGACTAGCTTTATCCCTAGCGGCTTTTGCTTGATGGGCCCGTGGCCGAAACCCTGAGCGAAATCGTAGGGGCTGAAGTAAAATGCTTTAGGAAATGACGCTAGGTTTCGCAAAATGAAACGACTCTTCATCGCCACGGGAATCTTCGGCCTGGGGATTTTTCTGTTACTCCTGCCAACACTCATTCAAGCCGTCCGCTTTTTTGTGAAAGAGGAGGCCACCGGCATCGGCTTCGTCGCCGGCGGACTGGGCGAGAACCTCTTTCGCGCCGCATTTCTTGCCTTGCTCATCTTCTTTTCTTATTGGCTGTCAGGAAGATTGGTAAGAACCTAAAGCAACCGCGCTCCCACTCCGTTGCGATACAGATTTAGACTTATCATTCTGAGCGAAGCGCAACAGCGCGTAGTCGCCCCAGGTGACTAGGCGGGCGTTGATACTCCTTTGCCGCAACATCTAAACCCCTTTCCTGGCAACTATTTGCCCGGCTTCTGCGTCTCAATTCGAAAGTCTTTAGCTGCTCAGATTACACAAATGTGACATTGCTCACTTGCCGCCCTGTGCCGGGGGACGATAGAATCCATAAGTCGATATTGAAATTGAAATTCAATTTCATTTTCAATTAGCGCCGCTTTCTTTGTGCCGGAGAAAGCCAGGAAATGGAGAACACCCCGTGTTTCAAGCAAGACTTAACCGCACCCGGTCTCGTGAAACCGCCCGCATCTTGCCCTCGTTGCGGGCCTTGCGAACGGCGTCACCGACGCTGGCATGTCTTCTGGCGCTCGCCTGGCTCCTATCGCCCGCGCCATCGCATGCCCAGGAAACGTACTTCGTCACCTACACCCACCATATGGAAGAACCTGGCAGCCTGGAGCTGGCCACCAAGACCGTCAGCGGCTTTCCGCGCGCCGGCAACCCGTTTTTCGCTGAAGCCGTGGAAATCGAATACGGCGTCAGCGCATGGTGGACGTCAGAGCTTTACCTTGACGGCCAGTCCACTTCGAACGAAAGCACGCTGTTCACCGGATGGCGATTTGAAAACCGTTTTCGTCCCCTGATGCGCGAGCACTGGATCAACCCCGTGCTCTACTTTGAATTTGAAGACATCAACAGCGCGGACAAAGCTTTGCTGGAAGTCGTGGGGCATGACGGGATTGAGGATTTTCTCTCGCGTAACGACCGCAGTGAAAAGAAACGCGAAGCCGAGCTTAAGCTGATTCTTTCCAGCAACTTCAAGGGCTGGAACGCTTCGGAAAATTTCATCGCTGAAAAAAACCTCAAAGGCGATCCCTGGGAATTCGGCTACGCCCTGGCTGTGAGCCGTCCGCTGGCGTTGCTCGCCCGTCCGGACAACTGCCGCCTGTGCCGCGAAAATTTTGCCCTTGGCGCGGAACTCTATGGTGGACTCGGTGACCGCTACAGCTTCGGCTTCTCCCACACCTCGCACTATCTGGCCCCGACTGTCTCATTCCGCATGCCCAACGGACCTACGTTCCAGATCTCTCCCGCAGCGGGACTCAACCACAACAGCCACGGCATGCTGCTGCGTTTTGGCGTGTCGTATGAATTCAACCAATTCTTATCCGGGCTGAGGAGAAAGTAATGGCGCGCAGAAAAGTCTTTTTCGCAAAACGCTTGGTCACAAACCGCTTCGCCGCAAGTGCCTTCTTCGCAACCGCTTGGCTGCTTATCTCCGCCGCCGCGCTCTACGCGGCGTCGGGTGACGGCCTGTGGATGGCCAAGGTTCCGGACAAAGCCCGCGACAAACAAAATCCCTTTGCCAGCGACCAGACCGCCACGGCCGCCGGCGCTAAACTCTTCCGCCAGAATTGCGCGTCTTGCCATGGCACGGATGCCGAAGGTGACCGCTACCATCCCAGCCTGCGCACCGAGCGCATCAAGGTGGCCACGCCCGGAGAACTGCAATGGCTCCTAACCAATGGCAGCCTGCGCAACGGCATGCCTTCATGGTCGCGACTGCCCGAACAGCAGCGCTGGCAGATCATTAACTATGTGAAAAGTTTGAAGTAGAAGGATTGACCGCAAAGGTCGCAAGGAACGCCAAGAGGAATAACAAGGCAACAATACTTGAATCGCGCAACACTACATATTCCTGTTGGAAGTGTGAAAAAAAACACCTGTCATCCTGTCTATAACAACGACGACGGTGTCAAGGGCAAACGAGGGCATCGACGCTACAGGTTTTAAAGAAGCGCCATTTCGCTCTCGCGGAAAATGTTTTTGTTGC
>JANXPR010000096.1 GCA_025357215.1 Acidobacteriaceae bacterium
TGCCAGTTAGTGGACGTGGAAAATTAGGTCGCACGCATGGAGATCAAAATGCAATTCGGTAATTCAGTGCGATTTGTTTTAGCGGCGTTTTGTCTTGCGTTAGTGGCAGCCTGCACGCCGATGCGGGCTGAAGAAGGACGCAAAGTAACGAAACTGGCCGAAGGCGTGTATGAAATCCAACACCAGCCGTGGGTCAACGTGAGCGGGAATACCACGGTAATCATTGGAGAGCGGCAGGTCCTGGTGGTGGATACGTGCTTTCAGCCGTCGGCCGCGCGGGAAGACATTGCGCAAATTCGCCAGTGGACGGACAAGCCGGTGAGCTTTGCGGTGAACACCCACTTTCACAACGACCACAACCTGGGTAACCGCGCCTACATGGACGCCTTTCCAGCCCTGACGATCATCGCTCACGTGGAAACGAAAAAGGAAATGGACATGTTTGGGCCTGGATCAGTAGGCAGATTCGAGCAAGGCCTGGCTCCTTTCCGCAAAATGCTGGAAACAGGCAAGGCCAGAGATGGCCGCGTGCTGACCGCGGACGAAACCAAAGAAATAAAGAACAGCCTGGCCGAGATTGACCCGCAGGTGGAAGAACTAAGGAAGATGAAGTTTCAGAGCGCAACTCTGACCTTTGATCACGATTTCAGCATCGACCTGGGCAACCGGGAAGTCCAGGTAAAGTTTCTAGGACGCGGCAACACCGGCGGTGACGCTGTGGTCTACCTGCCGAAAGAGAAGATTGCGGTCGTCGGCGATCTGGTGGTGCACCCGATTCCGTATGTCTATGACGGCTATCCTAGCGAGTGGGTGCAGACGCTGGCGAAGCTGGTTCAACTGGATGCCGAGACGTTTGTTCCCGGTCACGGACCAGTCATGCATGATAAAGCGCATATCTTGCTGGTGCGGGACCTGTTTAAGAGCGCTGTAGACCAATGGAACAAAAAACTTGTACAGACTGGTCCGGGTATGTTTCGCACTCAGGAAGAAGCGAAAGCCGCGGTGGACCTGACGCCTTTCCGGCAACGCTTTGCCGGCGATGACAAAAATCTGAGCGACGAGTTTGACCGCCGCCGACCAACTGGTGAAAGTCGTGTTTCGGGAAGCCAGCATAAGGTAAAGAGCAAATAGCCGCCACCGCGCTCCGATAATTTACCTTCAACACAGTCTTTCCGAACACAAGCTTTGCGAACACAAACTTTTGCGGTCAGCACTTCTTTACAAAACTCGCCTTGCGATATGCATCCCGATAGGCATAGCATTGTTAACGATCCTATCGGCCCCGGCGTCCTTAGATGGTGATAGTTAAATTCTCAAAGCAGTAGGTTCACACTAATAATTAAGGTGGCGTCCCCATGTTTAGTCCGCGCCGGTTGCTTGCCTTTCTACCTATAGTTCTCAGTATTTGTTGTGCCGCTCAATCTACTCCCCCTGTTACTCCACCTCCGGCTGATCCGTTGGAGTTGGCGAATGGAGCGATGCACGTGGCGTCCACACCGCAGGAACGCGAAGCAGTGATTGCGCTGGTGGAGAAGGCGCGGCAGAATTCCGACTTGCATTCTCCGGGGAGCAACGGGTTCAACCTTAAGGTGAGCTTCACCGCGAGCGGCAATGTTGCGCAGACCGGCGCGGGCCACATGGAAGAAACGTGGCTGCAACCGTTCGCCTTCCGCTGGACGGTGAACCTGGGCAACTATTCGCTGACGCGAATTTCCGCCAACCAATCGGTGTTCGATAACCGGCCCGTGGGGCCTGTGCCCATGCGCGTGCACATGCTGCGCTCAGCCATCTTCTGGCCGATCAGCTTCCAGCCCGGTCACACGTTGATCCGCACGGCCACCGCGAACTGGAAGGGAAAACAAGTGACGTGCGTGTTGACGTCCGGCGAAATGTCAGACGCCACGGACACGCCGGGACGCCGCTGGGTGGAACGCGAGTTCTGCGTGGATTCGAAGACCGGCTTGCTGCAGATTCTTTCCGATGCTCCCGGAGTCTACGAAATCTACGACTACAGCAAAGCCTTGCAGTTCCACGGAAGGACGCTGCCAGGACAAATCTCAGTGATTGAAGGCGGGAAGTCCGTACTGGAAGCGCATCTTGACGGCATTCAGGATGCATCGGGAACGGCGGCGGACTTGTTGCCCGTCCCAGACAGGAAAGGTCATTTCCCGGCACTGATGCTGGGCGGAACGCTGCGCTTCCCGCGCGTTTTTCCAGTAGCTCCAGGCGCCAACGCCGTGCAGCCGGTGATGGTTCACGCGATCATCGGAGAAGGTGGCCGCGTCACGGACGCCGAATTGGTGGAAGGCGAAGGCGGAGCGCTAGGCGACGCAGCTCTGGGGCTGGTGAAGCAATCGGTTTATCCGGTTGAGAATTCGCGAATGCGCCGACAGTATGAAGCGTACATCAACGTGAAATTCGTGAGTGAGTAGTTCCTACGAATTCTTCCTCATGATCGCGCGAATGGGTTCGTTGTCGGCGAAGATCTGCCAT
Organism: Acidobacteriaceae bacterium; assembly: GCA_025357215.1. Taxonomy (GTDB): domain Bacteria; phylum Acidobacteriota; class Terriglobia; order Terriglobales; family Acidobacteriaceae; genus Angelobacter. The sequence goes on from JANXPR010000096.1 coordinate 2,494, forward strand.
AAGGCGATCTTGCCATCTTTGACCACGGCGCGCCAGGCAGCAGGCATGGTCCAAGAGTTTTCGTTTCGTGTCGCTTCGCTCCCACCCGCCGAAGAGTGATGCAGAATTCCGGATGATCGTGCACTTCCGTCGACGGGCTCGGCGCGCAAGTCGGCCTCGCCCTTATTCAGCTTTCCGTCTTTTGAGAAGGTCCCCTGGGCGGAGCCGAAGAGGGCCACGGTGTCACCGTTCGCGAAGATCTCCGAGTGCGAGATGGAGTAGTCGGGCACCATCTTAAAGTAGCCTTCCCACGCGGGACGCATCTTCCCTTGGTCCGTGATGCGGTTGCCGAGCGAGTCAATGAAGACGGAATCGGGCGTGAGCATGGCGCAGACTGCTTCCGCGTTGCGCGAGTTGATAGCTTGCTCGAATTTCAAGACAACTTCAATCGGGTTGGACACGAAAACTCCTTATACAAAACGCAGGGATAAAAACTCCGCGACAGAAATCTTGCGGCGACGCAATGCTATGGCGAAAAGCAGACGTCGAGCAAGTTGGCGGAGCGGGAATTTGTCCCGACCGCTTACGGTCGAATGGCCAATCCGCATTTCTTTGCACTGCATCGTTTACGGTGCAACCCAGTAGCGCAAGCGATCGTAGCTGTGAAGCGAAAGTCTATCGACCTTGGAGAGTCTCGCGTGACGTCACATGGCGGAAGTGCGCGCCGAACGCGGTTTTCGCCACAGTTTCGCGATGATTATCGCGGTACCCACAAGTACATGCCCTAATTCCATATTGCGGATGTACTAAACAAAGGCTTCTAATGCCCTAGCCCTAAGAAAATCAGACAGTAAATGAAAGAGTAGCTGCCGGCGAATCCCTCACTCCCTCGAGCTCGTCGCCGCGGACTACGCTTCCTCCAGGAGCCTTTTATGCAGATTGGTGTGTATGGGTGCGGATATCTAGGCACGGTGGTAGCCGCTTGCCTCGCGGATTTCGGCGTGCCGGTAACGGCGTATGGCAGCGACTCAGTCAATACGACTTTGCTCGCCAGCGGCATCTTGCCGTTCCATGAAAAGAATTTGAGTGACATCGTCCGGCGTGGAGTGCGCTCAGGACGGCTCATGTACTCGACTCATTTGCAGTCGATGGTGCAGCGCGCGGAAATTATCTATCTGGCGGAAGACTCGGGCAAAGATATTGAAACGATCTCCATGGAGATCGCGAACTATTGTGACCACGGACAGATTCTGGTGCTGGTAACTCCGGTGCCGGTTGGAACGGCGCGGCGGATTGAAGCACGCCTGGCGGGCACAGGCCGGCAGATGGTGGTGGTGTCGCATCCGGTGTTTCTCTCAGAAGGTTGCGCGGTGGAAGACTTCAACTGGCCGGACCGTATTGTGCTGGGCACCAGTTCCAACGCCGCAGTCACGGCGCTGAAGGCGCTGTATCGTCCGCTGGTGATGCGCGGTGTGCCGGTGATTGTGACCACTTATGAAACCGCTGAGTTGGTGCGCGAAGCATCAACGGCGTTTCTGGCGACAAAGGTTTCGTTCATCAACGAGCTCTCCAGTTTGTGCGAACGCATCAACGCCGATGCGGTTGATCTTTCGCTGGCGCTGGGGCTCGACAAACGCATTGCTCCGCGCTGCATGCAGCCCGGATCGCTGGGCGGCAGCTTTACGGAATCCGACATGGACTCGCTGGCCAATCTGGCCGCTGTGTCAGGCGTGTCGCTCAAGATCCTGAGCGCGGCGCGTGAAGTGAATCAGGCGTTCTGCGGACGCATCATGGACAAGATCAACGGCGCGCTGCAAAACGTATCCGGCAAGCAAGTAGGCCTGCTGGGCCTGGCGTTCAAGCCGAATACGAATTCAGTGGCCAGTTCCGGATCGATCCACCTGGCGCGCGCTCTGATGGAAGGCGGCGCACATGTGAAGGCTTACGATCCCATCGCCATGCCGGACGCGCAACAGGAGCTCAGCGGCAACAACCTCCGTTATTGCGACTCCGCGTACTCGGTGGCGGAAGGCGCGGACGCGCTGGTGCTGGGCACCGGATGGCCGGAATTCCGCACGCTGGACTTTGACCGTATTAAGAGGATCATCCGCCGGCCGATCGTGGTGGATACCAAGAACCTTCTGGATGGTACGCGCATGAAGGCCCTGGGATTTGAATACTTTGGTGTAGGTCGCGCGTAGTTCGCGACGGGAGTCGGCCGGGCTTAGTTCGAAAGACATCGGCCGCGCTTAAGACAAGTTTTGCAACCCTAACTACCACACGCCCCTGCGAAAGCAGGGGCTTTTTTTGTGGTCCTGGTGGATGAGAAAGACATAGCCGCGAGTCAACACGAAAGAGCGTGAATCGAGAACGAAACGTGTTGTGGGTTCGAGTTCATTCGCGTGAATTCGCGGCCCAATCCCAGTTCATTTCCTCTTCAGTTTAATGTCGCGCCAGCGAGTTTTGTCGGGCAGGAACATGGCGCCCTCAAGACGGTCGCCGCCGGGGGCTGATGAAAATGTGAGGTCGATATAGCCTCTCGGGAAGTCGCAGTGAAGGAGTTTTTTCGCGGGGTCGTAGGTGCAATCGGCGGGGCCCATGTATTGGGGTTTGCCGTTCACGATTTTGTAGGCCAGCGCGGCGATCACACCGGGTTTCTTGGGCGTGACGTTGAAGTGGTAGAGCGCTTCTTCGTCATGGCAGGCGCTGGGTTTGACCAGGCAGGTGGAGGTGCCGTTCCAGTTGCCGAGAATGACGGGGGCGCTAGTTTGGCTGGCATCCGGCTGGCCACCGGCAGCGATGACAGTCAAAGCGGCAATCAAGACCAAGACTCTGGTGTACGGTTGCATAAACACCTCCCTTCGGGGATTTGGACTTACATCCGCGCGAAAAGTCATAGCGAGAGGACTGGAAATACAAGTATCAAATGGCCTGATGCCTGCAAGACCACGTCCATCCAGTGAAGAGGCCCGCGGGTTCCTGCGCCTTAAAGCCAGGCATGGCTTCGGCCGATAACCCTTAGGTCGGTTCGCTCTCGCCTGCAAAATCAACGATGGGTCAAAGACGCCAACTTGCAGTGAGAGCCAACGTATCACCGCAAAACAAGAGCTTCCGGGGTGAAACGAACCACAGCTATGTTTTCAAGGATGAAAAGGAAAAGAATATGACGAAGATGATCAAACAAGTCCTCTTGGGTATGGTGGTAATGCTGGCAGTGGCTGCGTCCAGTTACGCGCAAGCGCCGCCGGAGATGAAGGCCAAACTCGACGCGGAGATGAAGCAACTTCAGGCTGTAGCAGCCGATCCGCAGGTAGTAGCGGCCGTGAAAGCTTACAACGGCACCACGCCTTCGGCAGAAGCAGCCTCCATGACCAACGAAAAATGGCACGGGCTGACGCTGTTCGATCCGTTTGTGCGCAACGTGGCCAAGACTCCGTTGTCAGCGTTTCTCAAAACCAAGACCAATGACGTGGTGGCCAAGATATTTGTGTCCGGCGCGGACGGCGGTAAGGCCGGCTTTGACGCCAAGACGGAACACTGGACCCACAAGGGAATGCCCAAGCATGAAGTCCCAATGACCGGGAAGACGTGGATTGGCGCGGTGAAAGTGGATGATTCCACGGGCCTGGTGATGATCCAGGTGGGCATGCCGGTGACGGATGGCGGCAAGGTGATCGGTTCCATCGTATTTGGGTTACGGGCGGATAAGCTGCGGTAGAAGAGGCCAAGCGGAGGATGCAAAGGCGTCTTCCTTCTCCATTTTTGGGTTCAAGTCTTTTGAGGTTCAAGTCTTTTTGAGGTTGAAGTCCATGAAGAATAGCGGCATCGCACGACGCATGACCCTTGTCCTCGCTGCCTCGGTGGCGATTACGGCGGCGGCGATTCTCAGCTTGTCATGTTTATTGTATTTCTCCACGGCGTCAGACAAGCACCTGACGGCGATTGCCCACGCCAAGTCGCAGGGGTCGTTTGAACTGCTGGATTTGTTCATGAAGGAGCAAAGCCAGACCCAGGCGATGGTGCAGTCCAACGATCCGGACGTGATCGAGGCGCTCATGACAAAGAATGACGCTCTGCGCAAGAAAGCCCGGACAAAAATCGCAGAAGTGACGGATGGCGACCAGGAGATCAGGTCTTCGTTTGAAGGCCTGGCGCAGGCCGACGACCAGGTGAAAGACCTTTTAATGCACGCCCACAACGCAGAATCGCGCCAGGCGATGGTGGAGAAATCAAACCCGGCGTTTGAAACCCTGCTGGCCAGCATCCAGAAGTACCAGATCAAGACCGCGCAGAACCTGGACCAGGCGGCAAGCCGGGCGAACCTGCGGACACTGCTGGCTGAGATTGGCCTGTATATCCTGGTGATTGCAGGAGTCGCGTTCCTGGTGTTGTATGGCCGGCGGATGGTGAGCAGCGTGACGCTTTCCCTGCACACCGTGGTAGAGAGAGTCAAGGAGGTTGCCGAAGGCGAAGCTGACCTGACCAAACGACTGGAAGTGAATTCCGACGACGAACTGGGCGAACTGGCGAAGTGGTTCAATGTATTCATGGCCCGGCTGGAGCACGTGATCAAGGAAGTGGCGGAGAACACGCAACGCCTGGCTTCTGCGAGCGGGCAGATTTCAGCAACTTCTGAGAAGCAAGCCGACGGAGCCGCCAGCCAGACCGCGGAGACACAGCTGGTAGCCAGATCCCTGTCCGAGATGTCGGCGACGGTGGGGGAAATTTCGCAAAACTCTTCCGACGCGGCGGAGAAAGCGCGCCAGGCTTCGAACATTGCGCATACCGGCGGCAAAGTGGCCGATGAGACGTTGAAGAACATGCGGGCCATCGCCGCACAAGTGGCGGAGGCGGTGAAGAAAGTGGAAAATCTGGGCGCGCGTTCCAGCGAGATCGGCAAGATCATTGTGGTAATTGACGGCATTGCCCACCACACGAACCTGCTGGCGCTGAATGCCGCCATTGAAGCTTCCCGCGCGGGCGAACAAGGCAAAGGGTTTGCCGTGGTCGCGGACGAAGTACGCAAACTCGCCAAACGGACCTCGCAAGCGACGCAGGAGATCGCGGCGATGATCCGCAGGATCCAGGAGGAGACACGCAGTGCGGTGGCGGCCATTGAGGCCAGCACGGACCTGGTGGAAGCCGGAGTGAAGACCACCACACACAGCGGCGCGTTATTGCAAGAGATCATTCAATCGGCTGACCAGGTAGGCGAGCGCGCCATGCACATTGCGTCCGCCGCCGCGGCCCAAGCGGCCGCGACCGAGGAAGTGAACCGCAACATCGAAAGTATTTCCCATATCACGGCCGAGACCGCGGAGGGCGAGCAAGTTTCCGCACGGGCGTGCCGTGACGTATCCGATCTGGCGCGAAATCTCAACGAACTGGTGAGCCAGTTCAAGCTGGAGACGGATGTACCGGTCAAGCCCGCTCGGCGGACGCGCGCAACCTACGCTCCAGCGTTCGATGCGGAAGACGTGAAAGCGAGCGCGCGAGAGCACAGTCGTCCGAACTAAGGCTCGAACGAAACAGGAAATTGGCCTCCGCGCGAGCGGAGGCTTTCTTCGTTAATGGAGAGCCCCACCCCACCCCATACCCTTAGACGATTATATACTTGACACAAGGTAGCCACCCTGTTACCCTTTTCTTGTAGGCTTTTGACCATTGGTTTCGCATGACGCTTCAAGTGCTTGACGATCTTCGGATGGAAAATGTGCTTGATAGCCTCATCGGTGGTCATATCC
>JANXPR010000127.1 GCA_025357215.1 Acidobacteriaceae bacterium
CTCACTTCTCCTTTGCCCACGGTGATCTTGAAGGGCGCGGCGGTGCTTTCAAACAACTGCGGGATGTCCTTGGCCGGGATGTTGGTGATGAGGTTTCCAAACTTATCACTCTTTAGGACTACGGCTTTCCACGTGTTGGCGCCTGCCGATTTTGGTTTAGGCGCGGCAAAGCGGACATAGTCATTAATCTCTTCGCCAAATTTTGCCGAGTCTACGCCTTTGCTCAGGTAGGCTGCCACGGGAGCAAAAATGTCGCGTCCGTGGAATGTATTGCTGATGGGCTGATGAAAGTAGTGCTCGGTGGTAATGTGGCGCACGGTAACGCGCTCTTCGCGCTCCAGCACCAGGGACAGCACGCCGTTGTCCGGCGCCAGAAAAATGTATTGGCCCACGTGCGCCAGAATCGGCCGTCGTGGTCCGCCTACGCCAGGGTCCACCACCACCATGTGAACGGTGTCTTTGGGAAAGTAGTTGTAAGCCTGCGAGATGGCGATAGCGCCGTCCAGCACGTCAAACGACTGGACTGCATTGGTGATGTCCACGATTTTCGCCAAAGGATTAATGCTGTAGATCACTCCCTTCATCGTGCCAACGTAATGCTCAGTCAAGCCGAAGTCGGTGGTGAAGGTGATCGTTCTTTGAAAGGGCAAATGGACTCTCCAAAAAGGTTGCTTCAAGCCAATGGGGCGAAGGTATCGCGCTGCCTCGGTGCAAGTCAAGTCACGGTCGTGAAATTGGCTTTGTGCGTATGGAACTGCCGGACATACATCTCTTGCCCTTGCGCCGCTGACCCCAGGACTGTTCTGAATCCGTAAATTTTTCCTTACAAAAGTAGCGATGGTGCCGCGCTCAGGTAGGGTGATTGTAATGATTGAATGATTGAGTCGTTCAGCGGTAAGGCCGATCCAGCAAAGTAGTCCTCGGCCTGGCTCGATAGTTCTTTTTGGTGATGGTTTGTATACGGCGAATCGGTTCCAGCAGCTTCTTCCCAAGCTCACGGCTGCGCAAGGTTGCCGGCTTAATTTTGCAAACGGCCATAATTCAGAATGCCAATCATTGGAGTCGACGGGCCCGTCCATTCCGGCTGGTGGTTTCACTTGCCGGGACCTGCGGACGGAGATACGGGTTTGGAAATGAGACTTCCAGACCGTAACACAAGAACGCGCGAATAAACGGAGCGGCGGATTGCTTGTCTTCCCGCCACGATCCAGTCGAAACGTAAGTTCTGGCCAGAGAGCGTGGAGTTTATGCCGGACGCAATGAGAATTGTCCCCCAAATCGAACCAGTCCCGTCTTACAAGTACTCTCTTTTAGTTGTCGATGATGATCCAGCCAGCCGGATCGTATGCAAGCAGGTGGCGGAATCTTCCGGCTACCTGGTGCAAATGACGGAAAGCGCCTCGGGCCTTTTGCGCCTGTTGGCCTCCCGGTCCCTGGACGCGGTGGTGCTTGACCTGCGCGTGGCCAGTCTGGAAAACGTTGACTTGGTGCGTAAGATCAAAGACCAGTCTCCGGAGACTGAAGTCATTGTCTCCAGCGCCAGCCCAACCGTTGAATCCGTGCTGGCGGCCATCAAGAGCGGTGCCCTGGACTATCTTCCTAAGCCCTTCAACGGCGAAGAGTTTCGTTTGCTTCTGCAGCGCCTCAGCGCGCGCCTGCAAAATTCTCTGGAAGAGCGCAAGTCGCGTGAACGCCTGATGACTAATCCCGGATATGCCGGCCTGTTTGGGCAGTCCGCCGAGATGCAGAAGCTGTTCCGGATTGTCGCTAAGGTAGCTTCCAGCACTCACCCTGTCCTGGTACTGGGCGAAAGCGGAACCGGCAGAGAACGCATGGCCCGGACGATTCACGACGAAGGTCCGGCTCACGAACGTCCGTTTGTCGCCATCGATTGCTCGGCTCCTCCCGCGGTTGTGGAAAGCGAGTTGTTTGCTTGTGTTAAGGGAACGTCCACGGGCCCCAAGGCCAAAGCCGGGTCCCTGGTGCTGGCCAGTGGAGGCACCATCTTCCTGGATGAAATTGGCGAACTTCCTCTGGAACTTCAGGGCAAGTTCATGCGCGTCCTTCAGGAAAAGGAAATTCGACTCTCCGTGGGCGTGAAGCCGGTCCCCATGGACGTCCGCGTGATCGCCTCGACTCATCGCGACCTGGAACTATGCGCGCAACATGGCACATTCCGCCGCGACCTGTTCTTCCGGCTCAACGTAGTCAGCCTGCGCATCCCGCCCTTGCGTGAACGCAAAGACGACGTTCGTCTGCTGGCCGACCACGTGCTCGCCAATATCTCCAAGGTCAAGGGTGTGCGCTATTCGCTGAGTGCGGAAGCCGTCAAGGTCCTGCTAAAGTACGATTGGCCGGGCAACGTGCGCGAACTGGAAAATTGCCTGGAGCGCGCCGTGGCCATGAGTTCCGGTCCGGTGTTGAGCGCCGCCGATCTTCCGGCTCAGGTTCGCGCCGTCACCTTCCAGCCGCGTCTTGAGCTGGCAACCTCTGAGCGGCCGGCCATTGTGCCTCTGGCCGAAGTGGAAAAACAGGCCATCCTGGACACGCTGGAACGCCTCAAGGGCGATAAGCTGATGACCGCGCGCATGCTTGGCATCGGTAAAACCACGCTCTACCGCAAACTCAAGGAATATGGCATCGGCGATGTCTGGCTGACTCGCCAGGCCGTTAATAAATAATCATTGAAAACATTTTGGGGCCAGCAAGTGCCGCCGCTGAACGGCGTGCGCTTGCACCCTTCTTGCGTCTCCATTTAGATTGGTTGGTTCAAACGTGAAGAGTTCCAAGGAGACTTGAATGGCAATCAATATCATGACCAAGAAGAATGGACCGCTGATCGTCACCGGCGATCTGGGCGAATTGCAGTTGACTGACGCGGACGGCAATAAATTTGATATCGCCGGTAAACCGGCCGTGGCCCTCTGCCGCTGTGGCGCTTCCACGAATAAACCATTCTGCGATGGCCAGCATTCCAAAATCGGTTTCCAGGCGGCGGAAGCCGCGGTAAAAGCCGGGAGCTAAGTCGGCTTACGCAAGCTTCTATCCATGAACTATCACGAGGAACCCAAATGGGTTCCTCGTGGTGTTTGTAAAACAATTCTTCCTTTGTAAAAAATTCAGTGAAACGAGTCTAGTGAATGGTCTTCATCTTCCGCGACATGTAATCCATCAGCAGATATTGGCCCAGGTTTTGCGGCGTGGTGAAGTAGGCTTTGCCGCGGCACATCTCCGTGACTTTCTGCACGAACTGGATCAACCCATAGTCTGAAGCCAGCATGAACGTGTTGATCATGATCCCGGCGCGCTTGCAGCGGGAAACCTCTTCCAGCGTCTGGCTCACGACTAGCGGATCAAGCCCAAACGCATTCTTATAAATGCGCCCGTCTTCAAGCGTGAGGGCCGAAGGCTTGCCGTCCGTGATCATGATGATCTGCTTCATGTCTTTCTTCTGGCGTTGCAGGATGCGTTGCGCCAGCCGCAGGCCTTCACGCGTGTTGGTGTAATACGGACCAACTTTCACCCGCGCCAGTTGCGAGATCGGCATCTCTTCCGCCGAATCATGAAACAGAACCAAGGACAACGAATCCCCGGGATACTGCGTGCGGATCAGGTGTCCCAGCGCCATGGCGACTTTCTTGGCCGGCGTGAAACGGTCTTCGCCGTAAAGAATCATGCTGTGCGAACAATCCAGCAACACCACCGTCGCGCAAGAAGACTGGTATTCGCATTGGTGCACACGCAGATCAGAGTATTCAATGTTTAGCGGCAGACTCAGGCCTTCACGCTGGATGGCCGATGACAGTGTTTCCGTGATGTCTAGATTAATGGTGTCGCCAAACTCATATTGTTTCGACGCGCCGCTGGCCTCGATGCCCGTGGCCAAGTCGCGCGTATCATGCCTTCCAAAACTGGCGCGTCCCAGCGACCCTAGCAGGTCGCGCAATGTCTTGAAGCCCAGGAAGTCCAGACTCTTGTCCGTGATTTCAAACTTAACTTGCGATTCGCCGTCACCACTTTGGCCTGGAGTGGTGGAAGGCTTGGAGGGATCGTGCGGCTGGTCGACGGAAATGAAATCTTCTTGCTGCATGCGCTGGATCAGCTTGTCGATGAGTTCGTCCATCGTGCCGTCCATCTGCATCTGTTCCAGGCGTTCGCGTGTGGCCTCGTCCAGAAAATCTCCGGCTTCCAGCGCCTGCTGTATGGCCTGGCGCAGCGCGTCCAACGTGTGCTCGTCCATCTGATGGAAATATTGGTACTGGCTCTCAAAGCCGGACTCCAGCATGTAATCGGACAAAGCGTTCATCAGGTCTTCCAGACTCATCTCGTCTGAAAGGTCGGCGACGTATTTGGAGTATTTGGTGTACTTCATTTGCTTCTAAACCCTAAGGGTACTTGGTTCTTGGTACTTAGTATCTGGTAAAACGTGGTCGGCTGATGGTTTGCCAAATACCAAGTACTAAATACTGGTTTTGTCAGTTGTACGGCCTTCGTCCCCTGAACGGCGTTGGCTCTTCTTCGCGCTCCTGTTGGCGCTCGTTGCGCTTTGGATGTTTTTCCGCCTGGAACACTCGTTCTTCTGACCGTCCAATGCGGCGATGCGCGTGCAGACCTTCCAGGACGAACTCCGCCGCGGATACCAGTACTTCCGTTGCGTCTTTTGATTTGATGCCCACCGGCGCCAGCTTCTCTGTGAGGCCTTGAATGTTCTTCAGGCCTTCCAGCGCTTCGCGCGCGCCGGCTGTATCGGCCAGTTTGATTTCGCCGCCCAGTTCAAACCACTGCACCACCTGTTGCAGGTTCAAGTCTTTGAAATAGTCGTCAAAAGTTTTGGCCACGGCCACGCGGATCAGCTCGCGGGCTACATGGTCGGCGCCTTTCATCTCGCCTTCGTATTCCAGTTCGAGCTTGCCGGTGATGGAAGGCAGCGCGGCGTAGATATCGCCAATGCGCGGGACGATCAGCTTTTCACTGTTGCGCAGCGCGCGACGCTCGGCGTTGGAGATCACGTTTTCCAGCACGCTGATGGGCAGGCGTTGGCTCACGCCTGAGCGCTTGTCGATTTTCTTGTCTTCACGCGCCAGAAACGCAACGCGCTCCACCACTTCACGGACGTACTTCGGGATATTCAGATCCATCCCGTCGCGCCGCGACCAGGCTTCCTGCTCGGTGATGCTGATGCCTTCTTCCAGCGTGCCGGGATAGTGCGTACGGATTTCCGATCCTATGCGGTCCTTGAGTGGCGTAACGATTTTTCCGCGCGCCGTATAGTCTTCAGGGTTGGCGCTGAACACGAGCGCGACATCGAGCGGCAGGCGCAGCGGATAGCCCTTAATTTGCACGTCGCCTTCCTGCATGATGTTGAACAGGCCGACCTGAATTTTTCCCGCAAGGTCCGGCAGTTCGTTAATGGCAAAGATGCCGCGGTTCGCGCGGGGCAGCAGTCCGTAGTGGACCGTAAGTTCGCTGGCCAGGTCGTGTCCGCCGCGTGCGGCTTTAATGGGATCGATATCGCCGATCAGGTCGCCGATGGTCACGTCCGGCGTGGCCAGTTTCTCCACGTAGCGTTCATCCGGTGTGAGCCACGCGATGGGCGTTTTATCGCCCTGCTCGGCAATCAAAGTGCGGCAGCGTTTGCAGATGGGCTCGTAAGGATTGTCACGAATCTCGCAGCCGGCAATGTACGGCATTTGCGGATCGAGAAGAGCAGTAAGCGCGCGCAGGATGCGGCTCTTGGCCTGGCCGCGCAGCCCTAAAAGAATGAAATTATGGCGTGACAATACGGCGTTGATGATCTGCGGTACTACGGTGTCTTCATAACCCACGATGCCGGGAAAAATCGGGCCACCGGCGCGCAGCCGGGCCATCAGGTTTTCACGAAGTTCGTCTTTGGTTTTGCGCGTGCGGAGTCTTGATTCAGAAAATGCGCTTTTCCTGAGATCACCCAACGTCGGAGGAAGATTCATGCGGGGCCCTCTATTGAAATTATACGCCGCCGGCGAATTTTTCACTTGTGGGCCGCAGAACAAGCGCTCTCTGCGGATAAAGCAATCAGCTCACGTGCCCGTTGCCGCTGGCCTTCTCGCGTGTACGAATCGTCTTTTCCACCTGCGGAATGGTCACGCGGTAATACTCAATCAGCGTCTCCAGACGTTCCTGCTCGGACTTCATCTCCAGCATTGACTGCTTAAAATCCAGGTCCACCGGCAGCACGTTGACGAGCTGGAAGGAAAGCATTGGCTTGCTGGCATCGAGATCGTATTCCTGGTCCAAGGTCTCGAATAGCTGTTCGTGCAACTGTAGCGCCGTGTCCTGGTCGGCCTGGCGCGCCTGGACGGGCTCGTCGTCGTCAAAATATGTGACTTCCGCCTGCAGGAAATCGCGGTCGTGGTTCAGGTCGGCAATCGTAAAGCGCCGCACGCCTTCGGCGGCGATGTCCATGCGGCCGTCGTCATACTGTTTAGCCACGTTAAGGATCACCGCCGTGCACCCCACTTCTGCCACGGCGCTTTCCTTGACGCGCGCCACGCCGAAGGCCATCTTTTGCGCAATGCAATCGGCAATCATTTCTTTATAGCGCGGTTCAAAAATGTGTAGCGGAAGCGGCGCTCCCGGAAAGAGCACCAGGTCCAGGGGGAATATGGGCAGCAGATTCACCCGGGTATTCTAACGCACTCACCTGCGCCGGAGAGCCAGTGGCGCGGAGATGGCGCAGTCAAAGCAAACGTTGCTGATAAATTCGCCGCTTACTAAAATTTGTAAACGCCATCTAACGTTCGGGAGGATCTGTCTCATGCAGCTATCTCTTTCTGGAATTCAATTGCGGGCTATGTTCGTGACGCCAGCTATGACTATTGTCCTTCTTGGGGCCAGCCTTGCCGCCCGGGGACAAAGCGCGCCTCCCGGATCTCCCGACAAGATCAAGGAAGAGCTGGTGACGATCGAACGCGAAATTGGCCGAGCCAACCTGGAATGCGACTACAAATATTTTGACCGCATTGAAGGCGAAGACGTGATCTTTACCGACGCCAATGGCGGTTTGACCGATAAGAAGCAAGACATGGCCGGCGAGAAAGATTGCCATAGCCATAAGACCGACGGCACGTATGAAGTGGACGAAGCTGCCGTCCGTCTCTACGGCGGCACGGCCGTGGGGACCGCGCGTGTGACCACGACTCATAAGAACAAGGAAGGCAAGATGGTGGTCCACCGCAGCCGGTTCACGGATGTATTTGTCTGGCGTCATGAACGCTGGGAACTGGTGGCCGGACACTCGTCGCGGACCCCGGAGCCAAAACCGTAAGCGGCTTTAGCCGCCTGCTTGACTTCACCGCGCCTACCCACTAAAAATTTCTTCCATGAAACTTCAAGGCAAAGTGGCGGTGATTACCGGCGCGTCCATGGGAATTGGCGAAGCCATCGCAAAACTGTTTTTGGAAGAAGGCGCCAAACTCGTGCTCTGCGCGCGTGACCTTGCGCGGATGCAAGCGGCGGTACCGCGCATCGGCGGCGGTGACGACAACACCCTGTGCGTGAGCTGCGACGTAAGTAAGCGCGACCAGGTGGACGCCATGATGCAGGCGGCGATGAAGAAATTCGGACGCGTGGACATCCTCGTCAACAACGCCGGCTTCGGCCTGAACGATTCCATCGAGAAAATGAAAGTTGCCGAATTCAAACAGATGTTTGACACCAACCTGTTCGGCGCCGTGGAGTGTATGCAGGCGGCCATTCCACTCATGCGCCAGCAGGGCGGAGGCGACATTGTGAACGTGTCATCCGTTTCCGGACACATCTCCTCGCCGTACATGGGTGGTTACGCTGCCACCAAACATGCCATGAACGCCATCGGCATGGCGGCGCGCGTGGAACTGCTGCGCCACAACATCAACGTGGTCACCGTTTGTCCGGGATATATTTCCACCGATTTTTCCAAGAACATGATCAAGGGCAGCCAGCCGCAGCGCGTAGGCGGCGCGGTGCGTTACTCCGTGGGCCCGGACGTTGTTGCCCGCGACACGCTCAAAGCCGTGCTCAAGCGTAAACGCCAGGCGCTGACGCCGTGGTTCTACTGGATCTTCGTCAAGCTGTATCAGAACGCGCCAGGATTGATTGAACGCCAGCTTAGCAAGTCGTTGAAACCGACGTCGCAGGTGATTGCAGAAGGGGCAAAGAAGAGCAATTAGCAATTGGCAATTAGCCAAAACCAAAGAGATCGAATCGCGAGAATCCCGTCTGGCTAGTTGCCAGTTGCTAATTGCTTGTTAGCCGATTTCCTCTAGCATCCCAGCCATCTCAGACAGCGCGTGTTTGTTGCCGGTCCGCTTGGCGGCATCAATGCCGCTTTCCAGCATCTTCTTGGCTTCCGGCGTGCGTCCCAGTTTTTCCAGCGTCTGCGCGGCCATGAAGTAACCGTTGGTGTAGTCGGGATGCTGTTGCAGAAGCTTGCTGAACTGTTCCAGCGCCGTGTCGGTCTGGCCGGCCTTGGCGTACTCCATGGCCAGTCCGTAGCGGGCAAAGGCGTCACTGGGGTTCTGTTCCAGAAATTCTGAGAGCATCTGCAAGCGGGTAGGTTCAGTCATGGCTGGAAAAATTCTACATGATTGGCCCTGCCGTCGCTTTCGGGTGATTTAAGATTGGCTCGCCGTGGCTTGCCCCTTTTTCTTTCCGACCGAAAAAACCAACGCCGGATGGGCTTTCCCATCGCGTCTGCCGCTGGGTGCCGGATACTGTGGGACATGTCATGCCGGCCAGGAAGAATTTACGCCGACGGAAACTGAGTTGCGCAATTTCTGCAATCTGGGCTACGCCTCACAATGTTCGCGTCTTCCAGCCGATCGCCATGCCGACTGCGTCCGCTTTGTTGTTGCCAAGGACGAAGGCTCTCGAATCGCGCTGCACTATGTCATCGAACGCGATCACGCTCCGGTGCAGCACGGCGTCTTGGACTTCGATTGCGCTGAGAGTCGTTGGCTTCGCAAGTTGGAAGACCCGTGCCTGCAACGGCAGGCCGAAGTCTATTTGGCGGGTTATCTCGAGAGACGACCAAGGCCAACCTCGTAGCCGCAGATGAGCGCTGATCCAGAGAGCTGCTGGCCCATCTCGTCTCCAATTTGATTTTGGTTTTATCTGCGTCCATCAGCGTAATCAGCGGCTAATTCTCGCCAGGGCTGATTTAAAATCACCCACGGTATGACTTCACCTTCTCAAGACGGTCGCAACTTGGCGCCACGCGCGGTGTGCGATTCACAATCGCAGATGACGGAAGTGATTCTTCCCAATGACGCCAATCCCTTGGGCAACCTGCTCGGCGGACGCCTCATGCACCTGATCGATCTCGCCGGCGCCATGGCCGCGCATCGCCATTCGCACAGCCACGTCGTGACGGCGTCCATGGACCACATTGATTTCCTCCAGCCGGTACACATCGGCGATCTGCTGATCCTTAAGTCGTCAGTCAACCGGGCGTTTCGCAGTTCCATGGAAGTCGGCGTGAAGTGCTGGGTGGAAAACTATATTGCAGGCACTACCTGCCATGTCGCTTCGGCATATCTGACCTTTGTAGCGATCGACGAAACCGGGCAGCATCATCCCGTGCCGTGCGTGGTCCCGGAGACGGAAGACGAAAAACGCCGCTACGAAGACGCCAGCCGCCGCAGGGAAGCAAGAAAGCAGGAACAGGAGCGGCGAAAGGCTCAAATCCGGTGATCGGGTGATCGCGCGTGATCTGGTGATCGGCGCTGGGCCAGCGGACAATCTAGGCTAACGCGGTTCTTCGAATCGAAACGATTTTGATCATCGTCAAATAGCGCACTAAGCGTCATTTAGAACACCAGATTTGGAATTCCGGCGATTTTGGCAATCCTGGCAATTTTGGCAATTGCTTCGGCTCACCCAATCACGCGCGATCACCAGGTCATCCGATCTCTTTGCCTCCTTCCCGTATAATTACCAATTACCTATGGGACACGGACACTCACACGGACCAGCGCAGCAGACGGGACCTTTTCCTCTGCCGGGCGTAAGCAACATCATTGCAGTTGGATCAGGCAAAGGCGGCGTGGGTAAAACCACGGTCGCCGTGAACCTTGCCGTGGCGCTGGCCAAAATGGGCTTCCGCACCGGACTCTTGGACGCTGACGTTTACGGCCCCAACGTCCCGCTCATGATGAACGCTGCCGGGCAGCCGCGCGTGCTAACGGAGAACCTCATTGAGCCGCTGATGAACCACGGCGTAAAGGTGATCTCCGTGGGCCTGCTCAACCCCGGTGACAAGCCTTTGGTCTGGCGCGGACCCATGTTGCATTCCATCATCCGCCAGTTTCTGCAACAAGTGGTTTGGGGAGAGCTGGATTATCTCGTGGTAGACCTGCCTCCGGGCACCGGTGACGTCGTCATCTCGCTGTTCCAGACCGTACCGCTGACCGGCGCGGTGGTGGTTTCCACGCCGTCTGACGTTTCACTCCAGGACGGACGCAAAGCCATTGAGATGTTCCGCACCGCCCGCGTGGACATACTGGGCATCGTGGAAAACATGAGCAACTTCCACTGTCCGCATTGCCACCAGGAAATCGACATCTTCTCCAAAGGCGGCGTGGAACGCACAGCCATGCAGTTTGGCGTGCCCTTCCTGGGGACGATTGAGCTCGATCCGGACATCCGCAAGGGTGGCGATACCGGCCAGCCTGTCGCGCTCGGCGGAGACGCCTCTCCTCACGCCAAAGCTCTCTATGAGTTGGCCAAGCAAGTGGTCACGCGCGTGGCAGAGGTCAAGAAGAACGCGCCCGGGGACATTTTGCACGTCCAGTGATTCTTTTGGTGCTTCGCTGTGCTGCGCGCCCGCCTACGGCAGTGAGGCAATGTTGTTCTTTCGTTTGCTTACCCGGCACTTGTCCCTCGGTGCCCTGGGCGCGCCTCGGGAACGTGACCGGGCTATTTTCAGCCGTCCCGGCTAAGGCGGGACTTGATTCACGAAGTGAACTACAGCCTCATGTCATCTAGCGAAGACCGAGTGGCGTCTGGTGCAGGCACACTCTTTGGGCCTATTCTGACTTCGTAATCACATCCCTCAATTCGACAGACCCATAGTTCTTCCTGCTTACTGTAAGAATACTTCGCGAGGGATAGAGGCTCTTCGTGTTCCTTGCAGATTAGCAGTTGGTCGTCAAAAACTAATTTCCCATCTTTTATCTTGAAATACCCTTCCCCTTCGAGAAAGTACCGCCCGCAGTTAACGATGTCACAACGATATGTTTGGACAGGGCGATTATTGATTGAGATAGGTGAATCGGACATTCTTGTGTAGTGCCGATTGCATAGTGGCTTCGTAGTTTTGGATCCTTGCAAGCTTTGTTAACTCCTTTGGCAGCCTCACTTAACTGGAGGAGCCGTGCAATGTATTTAGATGCCCCATCCAGGGAGAAAGCTGCTCTGCCGCTAGCACTCTCCCCTCCCAAGTGCTATCTTGACAATAAGTCACTAATATTCCAGAATATAGCTTACCGGGAGTCCGCCAACTTCCATTTAAATATAAGAAAATAAGCAGGTTAGTGGTAAAGGTATGTCGAACCAGGGGCCCATTGGGCATCGCGAACGCGAGATCCTTACGGCGATTGTTGAAACCTATATATCTACAGGTGAGCCAATAGGGTCGCGCACGCTTTCGCGCCAGAATAAGGACGGGCTCAGTCCGGCCACCATCCGTAACGTGATGGCCGACCTTTCGGACTCCGGCTTCCTTGAACAGCCGCATACTTCCGCCGGACGCATACCCACGGCCCAGGCGTATCGCTATTATGTGGACCAGATTTCGGGCCAGACGCAGATCTCAGCCTCTGACCAGAATTTGATCTCTGAGACCCTGCAAGGCACAGTGGACGTGCAACAGTTTCTGGAGCGCACATCGCACGTTTTGTCTCTGGTGTCGAGCGGCGTGGGCGTGGCTTTTGCCAAGACCGGTCCGCGCAACGCGTTGGACCATGTTTATTTCTCGCGGCAGGGAGCCAACAAAGTTCTGGCCGTGGTGGTGACCAGCTCCGGCGTGGTGCGTGACCGCATGATGCGTCTGGAGCGCGATCTGCCGCAGGTTGATCTGGATACGGCGGCCAACTACATCAACGAAAACTTTCGCGGCTGGACCGTGGATAGCGTAAAGGCCGAACTGGCGCGGCGCATACAGCTGGAGCGCAGCGAATATGACCGCCTGATGCAGAGTCTTGAAGAACTCACCCGGGGCGGAGCGCTGGTCTCTGACGAGCAGGGCACGAATATCTTTGTGGAAGGCGTAGCCAACCTGGTGGCCAAGGATGAAGACCGCGGCCATC
>JANXPR010000142.1 GCA_025357215.1 Acidobacteriaceae bacterium
CGCCAGTCTTCTCCAGCGACGAAGGCTTGGATGGTTCCTTCTCGCGCGGCCTTGCGCAGAGATTTCTGCAGTTCGGTCCGCAATGCGCCGCCCACGCCGGAAGATCCGTAACCGTGAATGAGTTTCACGGCCGTGCAACCTTGCTCGCGCGCCTTGTGCAGTTCGTGCTGCATGCGCAGCCGGGCCTGCTCGACGGTGGGCATGCCGTCTTCGAGGTCGATGAGTTTGATGGTGGCTGCTTTCCGCGACATAAGGGTTAGTTTAGGGGAAAGTGATTGCCGGTGGCGAGAGTCCAGCAATTAGCAATTGGCAGCTGCAATTAGTCAAACTGAAAACAAGCAGTTAGCAAATTAGCACTTGGCAAATAGCCAAACGAAAGCTAAGCATTAGCAATTAGCACTTAGCAATTAGCCAAACGGAACCAGCAGTTAGCACTTAGCAATTAGCACTTGGCCAAACCAAGATCAAAACCAAGATCAATGCCAAGAGCTAAGAGCTAAGAGCCAAGAGCCAATGCTCGCGCCTAGCCGACAAGTAGCGGCACGTAACAAATCATTTAATATGAAGAGTTCGTGATCGGGTGAGCTAGAGCATGAAAAACATTGCAGACTGGGCTTTCAATACTGCCACGCAGCGTGGCGCAACCTATGCTGACGCGCGCATTGTGGACGACCGCCAACGTTCGCTGGCCACCAAGAACGGCAAAGTTGGCCATGCCGGGAGCGGTGAGTCGCTAGGCGTCGGGATACGCGTGCTGGTCAATGACGCGTGGGGCTTTGCCGCCAGCGACGATCTCTCGCGTGAATCCGTGGACGCGACGGCGGCGAAAGCCGTGGAGATTGCCAAGGCGTCCGCGAAGGTGAAGGAAGAAGGCATACGGTTGGCGCCGGAGCCGGCGGTGAAAGTTGAGTGGGCCACACCGTGCAAGATCGATCCTTTTTCCACGTCGATTGAGCAGAACCTTGATCTGCTGACGAAGATCGATCACGAGTTGCTCGCTGTCAAAGGCGTGACGCTGGCGGAAAGCAACATGCACCTGGGCCGTTACGAGCAGTGGTTCTATTCCACGGAAGGCTCGGACATACACCAGACGCGGACGATCACGGGCGCGGGATTTGGCGCGTATAGCTTTCAAGGGACCGAGATCCAGAAGCGGTCGTTTCCGAATTCATTCGGCGGCCAGTATCAGACGAAAGGTTATGAGCTGATTGACGAGCTTAAGCTCGTTGAAAACGCCCGCCGCATTGGCGAACAAGCCGTGGCGTTGCACAAAGCGGAGCAATGTCCGCAGGGCAACATGGATTTGATCTTGGACTCGTCACAGCTCGGGTTGCAGATTCACGAATCAATTGGCCATCCGATTGAGTTGGATCGCGTACTGGGCATGGAAGCAAATTTTGCCGGAACGTCATTTCTTACGCTCGAAAAATTGCGCACGCTGAAATACGGCAGCGATATTGTGAACGTGGTAGCAGACGCGACAGAAGCGCACGGTCCGGGGCTGGGCACGTTTGCCTATGACGATGAAGGCGTGGCCGCGCAATGCACGCCGATCATTACCAACGGGCAGTTTACGGGATACATTTCGTCTCGAGAGACGGCACACACCATCGGCGAAACCCGGTCAAATGGAACGATGCGCGCGGAAGGCTGGAACCGCATCCCGCTGATCCGCATGACGAACATCAGCATTTTGCCCGGGACAAAGCCACTCACGTTTGACCAACTGATTGCCGGAACGGACAACGGCATTTTCATGCAGACGAACCGGTCGTGGTCGATTGACGACAAACGCTACAACTTTCAATTTGGTTGCGAAGCCGCGTGGGAGATCAAAGGCGGCAAAATGGGACGGATGTTCAAGAACCCGTCGTATTCGGGCATCACCACGGAGTTTTGGAATTCCATGGACGCGATCTGTTCGCGCGACCAGTGGACGCTGTGGGGCACTCCGAACTGCGGCAAGGGCCAGCCGATGCAGACGATGGGCACGGGACACGGCGCGGCGCCGGCGAGATTCAAGGGCGTCAAAGTGGGCACTGCTTACAAGGGCAACTGAACTTCTCACCACGGAGACACGGAGGCACGGAGAAGCCAATGCTAGATCAGTCACAGGCGCAACGAATCTTCGACAAGGTGAAGAAGTTCTCGTCCGTCGGCGAAGTTGAAGTTATTTTCTCGTCCACTAACTACTCGCTTACTCGGTTTGCGAACAACATGATCCACCAGAACGTGAGCGAGCTGAATGAAGTGGCGTCCATACGCGTGGCGTTTGACGGCAAGACGGCGCGAGCAACCACCAATCGTTTTGACGACGACGGTCTGAAGCGGGCGGTGCAGTCGGCGGAAGGGATCGCGAAAGTCCAGGAGCCGGATGCCGACCATTTGCCGATGGCCAAGGCGGAAGAAGGAAAACCGGCTGCGGGCAAAGACGGTGGCGCATATCCGAGCCGCTCGTTTGAACAGACCGCAGCGATCACGCCCGCGGACCGCGCAGATGCCGTGGGGAAAATTGTGGACGTCGCGAAGAAAAACAAACTGGTCACGGCGGGGATTTATTCGAGTTCAGATTCGGCGGAAGCCATCATTAATTCCAACGGCCTAAGTGCATTCCATCGTCAAACGTCAGCGGAAGTTTCGATCACCATGCTGGCCGGGGATTCTTCGGGATGGCAGAAAGCAAATTCGTCGGACGCGAGGAACCTAGAGCCTGTCCACTTGGCGGAGATTGCCGCGCACAAGGCCAGGGACTCGCGCAGTCCGCTGGAGTTGGTTCCAGGCAAGTACACGGTGATTCTGGAACCGGCGGCGGTACTGGATTTGGTCGGGTTCATGTTCTGGGATTTTGGCGGGATGGCGGTGCTGGACCAGCGGTCGTTCCTGAACAACCGCATCGGGACGAAGCTGTTTGGCGAGAACATTACGATCATTGACGACGTGCGGCATCCGCTGCAATCGAATGCGCCGTTTGATGGCGAAGGCGTGGCGCGCACGCGCGTGAACCTCGTCGACAAAGGCGTGGTGCAGAACCTGGTGTATGCACGCAGCACGGCGGCAAAGATACGTACGTCAGAATACGCAGGAAAAGTGGGCGAAATCCGCGTTACGGGCCATGGTTTCCCGCTGCCGAACGAAATGGGTGAGGCCCCGGCGAACATTGTGTTTATCACCCAGGGCAACGAGCAGACGGTGGACCAGATGATCGCCAGCACGGAACGCGGCGTGCTGATCACCCGGCTGTGGTACATCCGGGAGGTGAATCCTTACGAAAAAATGCTGACGGGCATGACACGCGATGGGACATTCCTCGTCGAGGGCGGCAAGGTGAAGCAGGGCATCCGCAACTTCAGATTTAACCAGAGCATTATCGACACATTGAATAACGTAGAAGCCATGGGGAAGGCCGTTCGCGCCAGCGGAGAAGAGGCTTTTGACATGGTGGTCCCGGCAATGAAGGTTGGCGGGTTCAACTTTACCGAGGTGACGAAGTTCTAAGCGGATGCGCGTCGGGCACAAAATGTGATGAGTACCAAGGTTTGAGTACATCCGTTTTAGGGCGTTTTTAGGACAGCGGCCCTCGCGCATGTCCTTTGGTGCGCGGGAAAGACCAAAGTAATATAGGGGCCAAAATCAAGCAGGTGTATAAGTTGAGCAGGGGTGAACAAGGTGCCAGATTCACGTAGTTCGGTTCGCTTTCCACTCAAACTTCCGATCACAGTCCGCACGGCAGATGCGCGTGAGCATTTCGCGGAAACCGCTGACATTTCCGCCGGCGGCGTTTTGTTCCACACCAAAGCGGCGCTGGAGGTAGGGACCATTATTCGTTTCCGCATCGTGTTGCCGGCGTCCGTACTGGGCACGGATTCTGACGTCCTGGTGAATTGCACAGGTCGCGTGGTGCGCGCCATGGACGATCATGGCAAGTCCGCAATTGCCGCTGTGATTGACGAATACTGCTTTGAGCGCGTGTATTCCGCGGCGGGATAGCAGCAGCGGAAGCGCGAACAACGAACACGGCACCTGACCGTGCTAATTAATTCTCCGGCAGTAACCTGCCTTGCACGATCAATGATTGTCATTCCCCCGATTGCCGCAGATAATATTTGAATGCATCGGGTCACATTCTGGGCAGCAGTCCTTATGATGGCGATGACCCAGCAGATGCATCCGCAGAATCCCCGTACGTCTTCGGGTCCAGCCAAGTCTTCGCCTACTCCTTCGTCCTCTCTTACGGAGCGCCCTTCGAGTACGCCTTCCATCAAGCCCCAGCCGCCGATTGATCTGGAACTGGCGCGGCAATACTTTGAAGACGTTAAGCAGATTTGCCGCAAAGACAACGGCCATTTATGGGGAAGGCCGATTGGCGCGCCTCTTATGCTGGTAGAGCCAAAGAGCAGGTTCATCGTAACCAGTGAAGCGGACGCCGGCGGCGTGTTGAAAGCGGACCACGGAGTCTTTGTCGGGCAACTACCCGAAGACAAAAACATCTTCAACACGATTATTGAATGGTCCGGCAAGAAATGGGCGCAAATCCTATGGCCGGTCCCGCGGGACCTTACGACGCGGCGCGAAGTGATGGTGCATGAGCAGTTCCATCTGCTACAGCCGATGCTGGGTATCCGGGCACGCTCCGGCGGAAACCCGCAAGTGGACTCCCTGGACGGCCGCTATCTGCTGCAACTTGAGTGGCGGGCCTTGAAGACGGCGCTCCTAACGAAAGACCAGGCTCCGCAGACCGTGGCGATTGAAGACGCCTTATTGTTTCGAGCCCGCCGGTACCAGCTTTTCCCCAGTGCGGAAGAGTCTGAGTCGTCGTTGGAACTGGTGGAAGGCACCGCGACCTATACCGGAATCAAGTTGGGCGCGGAAAGCGACGAGCAGCGAATCCGATACGCCGTGAACGAGCTGAATTGGGACGCACGCAAAAAAGCGTATGCACGGATTTTTCCTTATGCTTCCGGACTAGCCTACGGGCTTCTGCTGGACCAGTACGCTTCCAACTGGCGCAAGCTGGCGATGGATGGATACGGCTTTGCCGAGATTATGACGTCCCGCCTGGAATGGAAAGCGCCGGGGGGCCTTCAGGTGGAAGTGGAAAAGCGCGCCGCGGTTTATGACGGCAAGAAACTATGGGCGGACGAGGAAGCTCGCGAATCGGTTTATGAAAATCGCTTTGGACGGCTGCGCAGCCTGCTGGTGGACGGACCCACGCTGAAGTTGCCGCGCGTTCACGCCGACGTTCAGATCAATCCTGACGAAGAGCGCGAGTACGAGGGAGTAGGGACGATCTGCCTGACGCTGCGCGTGGTGGCCGATTGGGGAATCCTGGAAGTATCAAAAGCCGCGTTGCTCGATGGTCAAGGAAGAGTCGTGGTGCCGGCGCCGTTTACGGTGGTGGGGCAAGGACTGAGCGGTGACGGTTGGACGCTGCGGTTGAATTCAGGATGGCAAGCCGTACCGGCAGGCCGTCCGGGGGATTTTGTGTTGAAGAAGGTGAATTAAGGCGTTGAGTGAAAGGCGCAAAGCTAAAGCCGGTTTTATGCTTAGCCGTATCGGCACGACTAAAGCTCGTGCCCTGATACGAAGCGCACGGGCATACTGTATGCGGCTCTGATTGTCTCGTGAGAACTCCCTAAAACGGCACGGTGGGATTCCGCATTTTCGGGGTCCTTCGACTCCCGCTTACTCGCTTTGCTCGCGCGCGCAGTCGCTCAGGATGACAGCGTAAGGCAGTTTTGTTCAAATCGAGCGCGCGCGTGTGTTTAGGAGATCCAGCAGGTGCATTGTGGAGACGCGCAGCAAAAAAGCAGGCAGCCTTGTGGGCCGCCTGCTTGACGAAGTGGAACAGCGAAGAGACACGTCAAGGAAAAAACAAGCAATCAGCGAAGCTATTCACTCTGCAACTACTGCAACAAAATCACCCGATGAGCGTACATGGTGGGATTGCCACTGACGGGGTCTTTCAACATCAGACCGAAGGTTGCCAGTTTCATGTTGCCGCCGCTCTGGATGCCGGAAAGTCCGGCGATGCCGTTAAAGCGAGTGCTGTTGGCCGTCTGTATAGCAAGCGGCGCGCCCAGAACGTAACCCAGCATGTTGTTGTTTTGGACCTGGAAAGATCCAGCGTTGTTGTTGTTGATGGTGACGGTGTTCAGCACGAGATCGCCGACCACGCCCTGGCGCCGCAGCACGATGCGCGCGGGGACGAACTTGCTGGTGGTAGCGTCAATCGTCCCGCCGAGCGCAATCCGCTGGCCGGGCACCAGAGTGGTGTTATTGAAGACGAAGCTGGTGAACCAGTTGTCGATGAGACGGATGCTGTAGTTGGTGACCGCGCTTACGTCAATGGTGGTGACGGTGCCCACGGGAACTCCGGTGACATCCGGCAGTTCTTCACCCACGAGCAAAGTCACGGTCTGGACCGGGCCGGTGGTGGGAGTCACGGCAACGATGCGTCCGGAGACGAAAGCCTTGTCTGTGGAAACAACTTCCACTGAGCTGGCCAGGATGCTGCCATCGGCCTGGACGTCACCATCCACTTCAATGATGGAAGGGTTCGGCAGCGTAGCCAGTGTCGTTGTGCCGCTGAATTGCGTGGACGAGTTTACATTGATGGTGATGTTGTGGCCGCCAATGCGTTGCAGAATAAAGGAATTGGCGCCGGCGTTCACGGAGACCAGCCCGCCGCGGAGATCGTTCACGTCCGCGTCAGGGTCGCCCGATGCCACGGGTTTGACCTTGATGACCGGATTGATCACGCCAGTGACCTGTCCGGTGGCGTCGGTGGCGATGGAGTCACGGAGGCGGAAGTCCATGTGCAGGCCGGCCAGTCCGCTGGCGGCCACGGTGAGCGGCTGTGTGAGAGCCACGGTGACGGTGGTGCTGGGAACGCTGTTACCACCGGCGTCCTTGAATGTGCCGGTAAGGTTGGAAGCCGAAGGCGGCGTGGTGGTGAGATCAAGGAAAGAAATGCTGGGATTGGTCATGGCGATGGTGATGCTCTTGTAGGTCCCAGCGGGAACGGTGTTAAAGCCGAGCAGGGTACGCAGTCCCAGCAGGCGGGCAAAATCCACGGTGGTGGGCGCGGTCAGCAGCTCGGTTGTGCCATCCAGCTTCATGCTGGTAAGGGTCACGTTAAAGGCAAGGACCGAAGGCAGCGGAGCGTCACCGCCATTGATATAAACGCTGGCCGCATTGGCCGGGCTGACATTGTTGGAGCTACCGCCGCCGCAACCGGTAAGGGCGCAGGCGAGCATGATTGCCAAGGTGGCAAAGAGAGATAGACGTCGCATTGGAGAAACTCCCAGGTAAGAGGATTAAGGGGAGATAAGCTTTTTCAAGTTCCGCGAGATTGAACCCAGGGGCAGGACGGGAGTTGCGTTACTCTAGGACACGGCCCTGAATTTTTTTGGGGATGGAGCTTAGTTCGTTGCACGATATGTTATGAGATGGGCGGGTTTACAGACGGGAAGGTGCTTCCGGAGATGAGGAATGAGGAATGAGGAACGATGATGGATTGCTGGACGCAACAGTGCCTGGCGTTTTGCGCGATTTTTCAGCCGGTTCCGGCGCCCGACGGCGGGAAACGGCGGCTTTGGCTATAATGAGAAGGTCACGGCGCGCTAGTGCAGCCGCCAGGCTGGCATTGGCTGTGACATGTCCCAAATGTTTGTGCCGGAGAGATGGCCGAGTGGCTGAAGGCGCACGCTTGGAAAGCGTGTTTAGGGGAAACTCTAACGTGGGTTCGAATCCCACTCTCTCCGCCATTCAGTCTGCAGCTCAGAGAATTATTCTCTAATTCGTCGCGAATAGGCCGCTTTATGCGGTCGTTTCTCGCTCCCATGAAGTCGGATGAATACCGGAGAAGCCCTGGAACCTGGGTTTTTGGAGAGCTTTTCTCTGCTAGGCAAGTCGGCACTCCACTTTCCGGAGGCCAAAAAACATGATGAAGCGAAGTTCTGGCGAACAGCTTAGCGCTCGGTTCGGAACTCAGGGGGATTTACGCTCTCGCGTTTCGCCTTTTCAAAAAGTGGAATGAGGGTTCGAATGTCTGTTCCTCCGCCATACAGTCTGCAGCTCAGAGAATGTTTCTCTGATTCGGCACGAAACGCCCGCTTTACGGGCCTTTTCTCGCTTCCCTAAAATCAAAATGAGCACCAGAGCAGCAGACAAACCTGAGTTCTGGGGCGCTTTTCTCTGCTCGGCGAATCGGCAGTCCCCTTTTCACTACCGAAGAACGCCGTGAAATCAAATCTTTAGCGAACAGCTCAGTCTGGGGAGGCGCATGAATAGCAGTCCAATGATATGTCCCACTGCGGATTGAATGAAACATCATGGTCACTTCCGGATGGCCGACTTGTCGGGTCAACGATTGCGACTTCAGACACTGTCCTGAAGCCGCCTTTCTCTTTCCATTGCCAAAGCCAGCAGGGGAAATTCCCACTAAGATTAAAGTTTAGTAATTCTCTAGAAACACTTATTGACACGATGCAAAGCCGGCAGTACCATTCGCAGCCATTGGAAGTACTACCAGGGATAAGAGAAGGGTTCCCGGTTTCAAAACATGCGGACGTTGCAACAACGGTCCGTCCACTTGAATGCACGTAGGCGACTTCCGGAGCCGAAGCATGTTACAAGATGCAGCCAACACCCCTGGTGCCCTGCCGTTTCACGCAAGTGCCGACTCCTCGTTCATACGTGCCTCACTTGTCCTCCGCGCTAAAACCGGTTCTGCTGGACAACTGAAATTTAACGCTGGATCTTTCACTCAAAAAACCCAATGCACGCCATCGCTGGCGTACGGCCTGGTATTGCCGAGTCAACGCCGGGCACACCATCAATCTCACTAGCCAAGGAGAACAGTATGGGTCGCAGAGACGATAAAGAAGGTTTTTGGTTATCAGAAAACTCTGATAGAAGACGGATCAGGGATGCAGAGAATGCGCGGAGGAACCGCGCCGAGATCAACAAAGCGCTGTCACACGGGCAGGTGTCACGGCGCGATCTGGTGAAATGGGGTCTGTTCACATCAGCCGGCATTCTGTCGCCAATTGGCGGGTTAAGTCCATTCGTGAGGCCTATGAACGCGCAAACCGCGAGCTTTGGCTTTGGAAGTGGAGGTAGTGGCATTCCCACCGGCCTGCCAAGCAGTCCCTTATTTGGCGTCCTGCCCTTCACGCAGCCGATGCCCCGCTTCGATGTCTTCCACCGGAACGCGGTATCAACATTGAGCCCCGCGCCACAAGCACAGGCAAACCAGACACAGCAGCCGCTTGATCCTGCGCTGGTCGGCGGACAAACTGGTCTGACCGGGCCAATCGAGGGACGTCCTCCGGGAGCGATCTGGGCGCACCAGCGCTTTACCCAGAACCCGCCCGTAATCGCGATTGACGCCTCGACCTCACCCGCAACCACCAACACCACGTACAATCCGCAGGTTCCCTCGAGCCTGAACTCCGGCATCAATCAGGCCACGCCTATCCCGCTGAAATTTCATCCCAGCATGCCCACGCAGCAGCCAAATTCGGTATGGACCTTCAATGGGACGATTCCGCCCAAGCTGATGCTGGGCCGCTACGGAGAAGCAATTCTGTTCCGTCACCACAACCGGTTACCGGCTGATGTGACGCAGAACAACGGCTTCGGAAGAAACACGCTTTCCACGCACGAGCATAACGGGCACCACGGCGCGGAGAACGACGGCTTTACCGGGGCCTATTTCTTCCCCAACCAGTTTTATGACTACCACTACCCAATCGTGCTGGCGGGATTTACCACCATCAACGCCACAGCCACTGATCCGCGGGCAGGCAGCCCCAACGGCAGCGGTGGGATCAACAAGGTCCCCGGCGACTGGCATGAGACCATGAGCACGCACTGGTTCCACGATCACATGTTCAGCTTCACTGCGCAGAACGTCTACAAGGGCGATGCCGGCATGTTCAATATCTACAGTTCGCTCGACCGCGGGAATGAAGCCATTAATGACGGCGTAAACCTGCGGCTGCCCAGCGGCACCACCCTTGACTGGGGCAACCTGGACTATGACGTAAACCTGATGTTCTCCGACAAGGCCTGGGACGCCAACGGTCAGCTCAACATGGATATCTTCCAGTTCGATGGTTTCCTCGGCGATCGTATGACCGTGAACCTGGCTTACAAGCCGTTCTTCCAGGTGGAGCGGCGCAAATATCGCTTCCGCCTGCTCAACGCCAGCGTGTCACGTTTCTTCGTGTTCGCGCTGAGTGACAGCTCAATCATGGTTCAGATTGCCAATGATGGCAATCTTCTGCCGCAAACTGTGCCCCTGCACCAGCTTGATCAACAGGGCATCGCGGAGCGGTATGACATCGTGATTGATTTCTCCCGCTACACCATCGGACAAACCGTGGACCTGGTGAACCTGCAGGAACACCGCGACGGGAAAGGGCCGGGCCAGATACTCACTGTTTCCGGCGCACTCTCGGGGCAATCCAGCGACCCGGCCGTGGGGGCGTGTTTGCGCTTCCAGGTCGTGCGCGATCCCGTTGTGCCGGACCAGAGCATCTGTCCGAACACGCCCATCACGCTGATCCCCAATCCTGACCTGTCTGCAATCCCCGTTACGCGGGAGCGATTGTTTACCTTCGACGATCGCGCTAGCCAAAACAACAATGACCCCGTCACGTCATACACCGGCGGCGGTAATTGGGGGATCGCCACGGATAATACAGGTGGCAGTAGAAATCGTACAGGAGGATCGGCGCTCAAGGCCGACTTTGGCCGGATCTCTTCGGCGCCGAAGTTTGGCACCCGCGAGACCTGGACGCTCCAGGGAGGCTTTAACTGGGACCACCCCATCCACATCCACTTTGAGGAAGGCCAGATCCTTGCCCGCAACGGCAGCCTCAGCAATGTTCCGCAGGCGGAGAGAGGCCGCAAGGATGTTTACCGGCTGAAAGAAAATGGCAGCGTGACCATCACCATGCAGTTCCGCGACTGGGGCGGCATGTTCATGGAGCACTGCCACAACACCATGCATGAGGACAACGCAATGCTGTTGCGCTGGGAGATCAATGCCGCCGGAGGCGTGTTCCTGAACCCGCTGCCGACGCCGATTCCCAAACCGACCGGAGTCACGTTCCAGGCACCGGACGAGATCCTGACCAACGCGTTTTAACCCGCAACCGGCGCTTGCTGGCAGCGGGTGCTGGAGCGGCATAGCTAACGGAAAAATTCGGACGGCGGGCTCTTTCTAGTGCTCTCTTTGCGAGGAGGGAGCTCGCCAGTTCGAACTCAGGCTTTGGGAAAGCAAAGGGAGTAGATCATGCAAAAGAAAAGGCGGGTACGATTCATCGGGACTTCATTATTACTGGCGTTCGCGCTGGCGCTGCTAATCAGCCGCCCCTCATCCGCGGACAGCCGCTGGGGCGCAAATTACTTTCCCAATGTCGAGCTGACCACGCAGGACGGGAAGACCGTCCATTTTTATGACGATCTTATCAAGGGCAAGATCGTGGCTATCGACCTGATTTATACCACTTGCCAGTACTCGTGTCCTCTAGAAACGGCCCGGCTCGCGCAAGTGCAGAAGATACTGGGAGATCGTGTCGGGAAAGATATCTTCTTTTACTCCATCACGATCGATCCCGCCAACGACACGCCGGCGGCATTGAAAGCTTACGCGAAGAAATTCCATGCCGGCCCCGGTTGGACCTTTCTGACCGGGAAAAAAGAAGATATCGATTTCCTGAGCAAGAAGCTGGGTTTGTATTCCGACCCTGCTGCCACCCTGGATGGACACACGCCCCACTTGCTGCTGGGGAACGAGCCCATGGGTCAATGGATGCGTAACTCCGCGCTGGACAATCCGCGTTTTCTCTCCCAGATGATTGGCGATTTTCTGGACAGCTTCAGGAACATGAAGCCGACGCAGGAAAAGGCAAATACCGAGTCCGCCTCGCTGAACCTTGATCCGGGGCAATACTTGTTCGCGAAAAAATGCGGCGCATGCCATACAGTGGGCCAAGGCGATAAGATCGGACCGGACCTGATGGGCGTGACTGACACCCGCAATCGTGACTGGCTGATGCGCAAGATCCAGAACCCGGAGCAGTTACTGGCAGAGAAAGACCCAATCACCATGGCCCTGGCTGAAAAGTATGGCCACGTCACCATGCCTAACCTCCGCGTTGCTGATGAAGATGCAAATCACCTGATCGGTTACCTGGTCTCGCAAACCTCAGCGCTCAACAGGCAGGCCTCAGCCGCGAAGAACGCGGCAACAAAAGCGGCTGGAGGTGGAAGTAGAGACGCCCGCCCCAATCGCTAGATCAAGAGGCGCGGACTGTTCAGATCACGCGTGACTGTAAATGGAATGGCTGAAGTTTGAATTCGATTATCGCCTCGACCTGCAGAGGTTGACGCCACACCTGCTGGCGGTTGAGGCAAACAAACAGGCCGCTCTCACCCGTGTGCTTCCGCCACAGTGGCGGGAGCCTGCGGCAGAGCAAGGTCTGGCTGAACCCGCCGACGAGAAACTACAGTCGCGGATCAGGAATGCGGCTAACGCGCGAGCATGGGTCAATAAGCGCTTTGTCCCGGCGACGCCACCACTTACCTTGGCCGACCTGATGACGATGCACCGGATGGTAGCCGATGGCGCCACGGGGGAATACGCACCCGGTGCATTGCGCAGCCTGCCGGTACAGGTCGGACGGCGAGAAGTGGGCGGGCTTCATATGGGCGCTCCAACAAACTGGCTGCCGCGTCTGATGAACGATTACGTTCAATTCATCACCAGCGAGCGCTTATGCAGCTTGCATCCGGTGATCCACGCGCTGTTCGCCCACTTTTTTCTTGTCACCATTCATCCGTTCGGCGACGCCAACGGGCGAGTGTCCCGGCTCCTGACGGCAGGTATCCTTCTTCAGCGCGGATACAACGTGCACGGCGGTTTCTATGCGCTCTCAGATTATTTCTACCTGAACGACATCAAGTATCACAGCTTTCTCCACCGGTGCTGGCAGAGTCCGCCCTTCGATCTGACAGAATTCGTCGCTTTCGGGATGGAGGGCTTTGTTATGGAACTCAGAAGCATCAGCAGCTTTATGAAGATGAAGCTGAGCCGCGTGGTTGATCGTGACCTATTGCTGCAGTCACACTCTGCGCCCTGGGCCGCGCAGGCTGCGCTCACGATTTTCAAGACCGGTTTCGCGATAGCTGTTTCGGGTTTCTACTTGCGCAAGTAGAAGAGTCCGCGATCTGCCTGTAGTTCACAATCCCGAAATGCATCGCTGAGCGTTTCCAGCAAGTCAGTTGCTAGCACTGTATTTTCATGGAAAAGGTCGCGGACAAGGTCTCCCGCAAGCCCGTGTAAGTACACGGCGGAGGCTATATCCAGTTCCTTGAGGAAACCAGGCCTGCTCTCGGGATGCCTGGCTATTGCCGCCGCAATGATTCCCGATAGAGTATCATCGGAGCCGTTCTTGGCCAACGCAGCGTTGCCGGTCATGTTGATCCAGGTTTCACCTGAGGAGCCGGCGACGATCGTCCTGAATCCTTTCAGCACTATGCAAGATTGGGTTTCGCTGGCGATGCGGCGAGCAGCCCCGACTCTGTCCGCTTGAAGTTCATCCATTCGGAAGCCGAGAAACTCCGCCGCCTCTTCCTGTTCAAAAACAAAGACGCGCAACTTTGAGTTTTCGGGGGGAAGCTCAGGCTTTCTTGTGATAATGGCATTCAGCGCGTGAGGATGGACCACAAGCGGCGATTGGCAATGATGGGCTATCCAGCGTACCAACTCCGATGTCTTTTCGTCGCGCGACAATCCCGGACCAAGCACAACAACATCTGCAATGGCTAGCAGCTGAACTATCTTTTCCCGGGCAGCAAGTGAGATTGTGCCGTCCTCAGCCTCCTGGAGTCCTTGAGTCATCAATTCTGGCGCAAAGCCAGCGATTGTCGGCTGGCTGGATCTGGGGCAAGCAACGGTAACGAGACCCGCACCCGCACGAAGTGCCGCGATGCCCGCGAGTCCGGCCGCTCCCGCTTTATCCAGAGATCCCCCGATCACCAGCACGTGGCCAAAATCCCCTTTGTGTGCCTCGTCCGGTCGTGGCGGAAACGTAATCCGCACCTCCTGGCCAGTGGTAACGCTAAGTCCGGTTTGGTTTGAAACAAGGGTAGGTTGTACACCAAGTTCGCTTACCGCAACGGGGCCGGAGGTAAGCTCTCCAAAAACATGAGGGAGTTTGGGAGCCACGAATGTGATGACGCCGTGCGAGAAGACCGCCTCGCCCCCGCCCTCGTGCACCCGAGATTTGTTGTCTGGCTCAACTCCAGAAGGTACATCGACCGATACAACGATGCCGGACGCATGATTGATAGCTTTCACAGCCTCCTTGCCAATTCCTTCTAACGGAGGCTTGAATCCGGGTCCTACAACAGCGTCAATGATTAGATCTGCTTCCAGCGCTAATTGCACCGCGTCGTCCTGAAAGCCGGCCTCATCGAGAATCCAAATCGGCTTGACAGTCAGGCCCGCGCATATGGCCGCAGCTTCAGGAGAGAGTGCCTTCTCCTCCGCGGCTAGAACAATCACAGAGACTTGCTCAGCAATTCCAGACAATACCTGGGCGGCCATCAACCCATCTGTGCCGTTGCCGCCGTTTCCGCAGACCGCGCAGACAGATCGGAACTTGAAGTGAGCAAGGCAAAACTGGGCGACAGCATAGCCAGCGCGCTGAATGAGGACCGACGCTGATGTGTCCGCCCGACCCTCTGTATCGTGCGCAATTTGGCGCAATTCATCGCAAGTGAGGACTCTCATGAACCAACCAATTTACTCCGGGACGACTGATGTTCCAAATCAGCCTTACCCACAGGGGCAAAGCACCTGGTGCAAACTCAGCGGGTCTACCTGACAGCGAACTGAGGTACTTATATTCCAATGAAATCCGAAGCTGGCATGGCGGTCGCAACGGTTACTGTAGTTGATTTCGTAGTTGTCAACGCCGCAAGATTCAATAGGTTTTAAACCATTGAGGTTTGTTGATGATGAATCTAAAAGATTTCCAAAAGGGGCGCCGGGTACCAGAAAGTCTGGCATAGACTAAGCGTACTAGCACCGCTTCTAATCCTGGGCTTGCTCCGAAGGGCGGTGGTCCCGACTCAATCGATCTTCCTAAACCGATCGCGAACGATGCCCACCTTAGCCGAGCTTGCACTAGCGTTTCGCTTTTTCAAAAGGGGACTGAGAGTTCGAATTCTGCCCTGCCCGCCATTCAGTCTGCAGTTCAGAGAAAGTTTCTCTGATTCGAAGCGAATCGCCCGCTTTCCGCGCCTTTTCTCCCTGCCCCAAGAACAAAATGAGGACCGGAGCGGCGGAGAAACCGGAGCTTTGGGGTGGTTTTCTCTGTTCGGTGATTCGGCAGTCCCCTTTTCAATGCCGACAAATGCCGTGCAGCCGAATGTCTAGCGAACAGCTCAGCCAGGAAAAGCATTCATCAATTGAACGAAATGCCATGCTTGCTTCGTTACTTCCCAAGGGCGTTTCTGGATAACTTCTGTGTAACCGACAATACGCGACCCATCGGTAAACACCGCGCCGTCGATCGCAAGTAAGTGAGCCGAACGGCCCGGTGAGGCCCGCTAGAACGAGGAGCTAGGCCTCGCGCGATTCAATCTTGGACGCGCGCGAATTCCATGGTCCAGTTTGTCTCCCACGTACTCTCTCCGTCGGCAGAAAAGGCCTGCTCCCAGCGGGCGGAGTTCCGGTCCTTCGGCAGCCATGTAAACCGAATCCTGATGGGCCTGCTGTTCAGACTGTCGTCCGCATAGAAGAGCCCCTTTCCGTTCGAGAAGCACCCGACAACTGGCGTGCCCAAGTTACCCGGGTTGAGCTGGTCTAGCCACCAGATAGACCAGCGCCCGGTTACGGGGTTGAAGCATCGAATCGCGGCGGCGCGGTATTCCCCATCGGGCCAGGCCAGGAAGTTGTCTTCTACATTGCCGAGGCCGCCGAGTATCTTTTGGGTTCTCGACGTTCCTTCGAAGGCAATCCATTCCGTGCATCCAACAAGACGCTCCTTGAGTCGGCGGTGCTGAACAGTCCAATTGCCGATGACGAAGTCGAAGTCGTCGGCGCCGGTCTGAATTGCGGTTGGCTTCATGATGTGTGCTCCAGCGTGGCTGAACGATGCCTAACTTTAAACTCACCTCGACAACGCGTGTCACGGTACCTACACGTTGACCGTGTACTCTGATTCTTTTTCTGCCCAAGTGATCGATTTTACTGTTAGCGCGCAGGCGATTCAGTTCCATCTATGATCGATTGTGGCACATCGGATGGGCTCTGTCATGGGACAGATGTAACCATCACTGGCATCGCGAGTGATAAGGGATCGGGTCTTGCAAACGCCGCCAACCTTCACCGTGTCGACAAGCGTTCCGCCTGGAATTCGAAACTTCGAACGCGACTATAAACAGCCACTCAATATGTGATGTCGCATGCGCCGTCCAATCGGTGGAATCAAAGTTGACAAGAAACCGCCGGTATCCCGTTGACCATCGCAGTGCCAACTCTACATACGCGCTTAACCAAACCGTGCTCGCCGGTTACGCCTGCGTGGATGGCGGATCAGGTGTGGCGCCATGCGTCGGCTCAGTTCCAAGTGGCGTAGCGAATCACCCTTAACTTGCCTGCGATTCTGCTCCCTGTTGTTCAGCAACCCGACTAAAGCAATCAAACTGCTGAGATAGTGTACGGTAGACTTTTTCAATTTCCTCGGAATAATACCAGTCTTCTCCAGCGTAGAAGACCTCGCGCACGCCAGATGCTATAGCGATCGCTAAGCACTGCAGGCACGGACGCAAATTCACATACATCGTGGAGTCTTGTGTACATGCTCCGCGGCGTGCGGCATCAGCAATTGCACTCTGCTCGGCGTGAATGCAAATGCACGTTTCGTAGCCGCTGCCGGTCTCTCCGCCGTTGATACATCGAGGACAACCGGCGTCGCGACAATCTTCATGACTCTCCGAAACACCGTTCCAGCCAACTGCGATGACCACTCCCTGTCGGACAATTACTGCCCCAACGGCGCGTCGAATACAGTTTGATTTAAGCGCGACGTCGTTTGCCTTCGCCATGAATGCCTTGTCGTCACGGGGTTGCACGGCGTTTTCCTGGAGTTGCATTTGCACATCCCGACTTATCCACCGTAGAGCGCTTTAGTTCTTCAACCTGAGCAGAAAGAGCACTGAGTCGAGTTTCGTAGCGCTCTTCAAGCTTCTTCTCAACCGTCTGCTCTAACAAAAGTTCGCGCTGCTCGCGAGCCACCACGTACTTGTCGACGTACGAAGCACCCAAAGGAGCAAGTATAGCAATCAGGGCGAGTAGAACACCGGCCACAATGGCCCAAAGCGCCAGCGCCTTCTTAAAAGAGCCAAATGCCCTTTTCGCGGCTCTCTTCGCTGTCATATCCATGTTTAAGAATGTCGGAGCCATATATGCAACAACTTCATCCTTGACGCGCGAAATATATTGCTCCCGATCATACTGAGCCGATTTGTCGGCCTTTGGAGACGGCGGACAACGGTGGAAGCTGATACGCAGGAATGAGGCTCCTTGCTTCACTACAAAATCTCCTCGACCAAAATTAATCAGAGTGCTCGAAATTGGACCTTGGAAGCCGGGGTCGATGACGCCGATGTTTAGGGCCAGAATCCCTTTTCTGCAGAGTTCATTCTTCAAGAGAGCGTGTCCGGTGATGTTGTTCGGCAGCTTCAATGACTCCTTCGATACGACCCTGACTGTGCCGCCTGGTGGCAACTTGTACTCGAAGCCGCCAGAACTGGGCGCTGCTGGGATGATCTCTCCAATGGATAGATCGTAAGTGGATGCGCGATAGAGATTTTCGTCCACGCTGTTTTCCACAAGCGTAAGTGACTTGATCTCCTCTCCAGACAAAAGACTGAGCGGTTGGGTGGCCATACTTCGTATTTTCGCAGAATTGTGTGCTCTGCGGAGTACCTTTCCGTTTATGGCTCGGACTTGGTCGCCGAAAAGGTGAAATCCGCAGGCTGGCATAATCCTTGATGACCGCTTGGCAGCCAGCAATTCGGAGTCCGACGACAGTCCTGCATGAGTGATTTGTTTTGTTCACGCCACCAGAGGCGATTGGCCTTCATGGCCGCATCTCTGGCCTCTACGCCAGCTTTGTATTCAACCTGGAAGTGGAATGGCCTCAGACCCCTGCCAAGGAACGGAATTATGCTATGTAAGACACGGCCAAGAAGTAGGTTTGGCGTGAAACCGGCGCTTAGACCGAACGACCCGCAATGCTGACGACCCTTGCTCACGCCGGGGGGAATGCCCGCGCGATCACTGAGGTAATGAAAGG
The DNA here is from genome assembly GCA_025357215.1 of Acidobacteriaceae bacterium. Classification (GTDB taxonomy): domain Bacteria; phylum Acidobacteriota; class Terriglobia; order Terriglobales; family Acidobacteriaceae; genus Angelobacter. The sequence goes on from JANXPR010000142.1 coordinate 18,384, forward strand.
AAATCTGAAGGGTTGGCCTAGAATGGAAGTTAAGCGAAATAGATTAACCGTGGAAAAGCTCCTTGATCCAAGATTTTCCTATTAGTTCGAATCCGGAGCAAGCTGAAGCCCCTTTAGAGCCAGGAATCCCCGTGCACCCTCTCTTTAGGCTAGCCGTGATCGCTGGCTCGGACGATTTAGTGAAGCTGCACATCGGTCGAGGGCGGGATGTGAACGCGAAAGACGAATCGGGGCGTCCTTTGATCGTGCTGGCAGTGGCCAAAGGGCGGCTGGGCACTGTTCACATCCTGCTGGAAGCTGGAGCCAATCCACACGAGAAAGACCGTCAAGGTATCGATGCCTTTACGCTTGCGCGAACGAGTGGCGATACAGAAGTGCTGGCGATGCTTGAAGCGCATGCAACAGCGCCGGTCGAAGTCGCTGCCGTTTTCGACGACGATGCTCGCTTGGAAGCGATTGAAGAGAGCCTGCTGATCGACCTTCGATGGGAGGAAGAAGTTGACAGTGCACCTCCTGCCAACGATCCGACCTTTTTAGAACGAGCAACTGATTCGCAAGCAAAACTGTCTTCGCACAACTTCGTCGATCCAGATGAAGACTGGAGCGAGGTAGAGGTCGATCTACCCGCGTTCCAGCCGTTTCTCGACGCCAGCAACGAAGATTTTCGCGAGCTACGTTCTTTGCTCTCTGGTTTCTTCGCGGACGCAGTTGCATCCGGAAGCGTGTTGCTACATGACATTTGGAGTCTAGAACTGGGGTCTGGTCCGATCAACACAGAGATTGTGGAGAGCATCATTCGGGTGTTAGGGGAACTTGATATAGAAGTTCTTGAAGGCATCGACCGCGAGATAGCGGCATCCCGAAAGTCCTTGGATGCTGCCGATTTAATTGAAGAAGTCGATGACGCGGTCGCTTATCTCGCGGATACTTGGTCTCCATCGGCTGATGGATATTGGCAATATTTCCACGATATCAGCAAGGCTGTTTTGCTCACACGAGAACAAGAGGTTGATCTCGCTCAAACGATGGAACGCGGTTGGGAGACGGTCACAGCAATAGTCTGTTCCAGCGTATTTACGGTAGGCCAAGTCCTTGAACAAGCCTCAATGATTGAATCCAAAACCGCTCCCCTCAGTAGCCTTATCTGCGAGTACGTAGAGGAAACTCCGGAAGGTGATGATGAAGCAATCGAGAGAGAGACGGCCGAAGTCGATGCAGATGTCGGCTCTTCGCATGAGGAGCCCACCGAGGCTGAGGCCAGCGAAACGGACTGGGCGAAGTTCGCTGCTCGTTTGAGTCGTATTCAAGCAATTTTCGCAATGAGTTCCAGCGCGATGCGAAAAGCGGACATGCTGGAGATACAGCAGCTTCTTGATGGAGTTAAACTCTCCGCAGGTTTCGTCCGGAGCCTGATCCGCCAATTTGAGGAGCGAAAGGACACCGGCACGGTCGACGAGAGGCTGATCGCATCCAGGCTGGGGTCGGCGTTCGACTCCATTGAACAAGCGAAGGACACTTTCGTTTTGGCTAATCTTCGTCTGGTCATTGCAATCTCGCGGAAGTACACGCGGCGCGGTCTTGATCTGCTTGATCTTATTCAAGAAGGTACACTGGGCCTCTTGAAGGCGGTGGACCGCTTCGATTATCAGAAGGGGTTCAAGTTTTCGACATATGGAACCTGGTGGATCAAGCAGGCGATAACCAGAGCTCTAGCGGATAAATCCAGAACGATCAGAGTGCCAGTGCACATGGTCGAGTACATTAATAAAGTCCAGGCAGCTGCAAGGAAGCTGAGTAAGAACTCAAGCGACGACGTAACCGTAGAACAGATTGCAGAAGATCTGGATCTCCCCGTGTACAGGATTAGAAAGATATTGCGAATTTCCGAACAGACAACTCCTCTTACCGAGCCGGAACAGGATGAAGGAGCGGACGACCTTATTGATTTTTCGGGAGAGTCAGTGTGGGAGATCGTTCTGCATCAGGAGATGCAACGCAAAATCTCCAGAGTGATCTCAAGTTTGACTCCCAAACAGAGGGAAATTATTGTGAGGCGCTTCGGACTGGAAAACGAGAGCGAAAATACCCTCGAAGAACTCGGGCAGCAATTCGGCGTGACGAGGGAAAGAATTCGACAGGTTGAGGTGAAGGCGATTCAGAAGCTGCGGCATCCAGTACGGAGCGGGATTCTCAAAGACTACGTGGAAGGCGATCAATGACTCGCTCGTCACGGTCCGCACCGCCGAAGGCGAGCGCAATGCTAGAATCTTTACGCGGATTGGGCTATTCGACTGAAGCCGCTATTGCCGACACGATTGACAACAGCGTTGCGGCGTCGGCATCCAAGGTTGATGTAATTTTCCACTGGGCGCAGAAGAGTAGCTACGTAGCGATCATCGATAACGGGCACGGTATGTCCAGTGGTGCACTCGAGTCGGCGATGCGCCTTGGCAACCTCAATCCCATTCAAAACCGAGGAAGCAGCGATCTTGGACGCTTCGGTTTAGGTATGAAGACGGCGGCGTTTTCGCAGGGTCGTCGTCTCACTGTTGCGAGCCGAGCCTCGGGGAGCGAATTTGCATGCTTTGGTTGGGATCTGGAAGTGCTTGCCGCTGCTCCGGACGGCGGGTGGCATCTGCTGGAGGGCCCGGACGACAACTCACTCGGGGCAATGAGCCTTCTGCAATCCACTGGCACGGGGACCCTGGTCCTGTGGGAACTTCTAGATCGACTTGTGCCGCCTGGCTCTCACCAACAGGACTTTCTGGACACGATCGATAGAGTGGAGCGGCATCTCGCGATGGTATTTCACCGTTACCTTGAGGGTTCTCGACCACGCCTTCGAATCATGATTAATGGAAAGCTTGTTCAACCGTGGAACCCCTTCAATGCTAGCGTTTCTGCCGGGCATTGGTCCTCGCCGGTTGAACAGCTGAACGCCGAGCACGGTAGTTCAGTTGTCCGCTGCCATGTCTTGCCGCATCGGGACAGACTCACAAAAGTAGAATATGACGCTGCTGCGGGCATAGCCGGATGGAATGCTCAACAAGGTTTCTATGTCTACCGGAATGAACGCTTGCTGGTCGCCGGCAGCTGGCTTGGTCTTGGCAATCCGAAGCCTTGGGTGAAAGACGAGATTCATCGTCTTGCTCGGATTCAACTTGATATCTCGAACGCAGCCGATGCCGCCTGGAAAATCGACATACGAAAGTCAATAGCCAAACCGCCGCATGGTGTACGCCAGAAGCTCACACTTCTGGCGGAAGATACGCGACGGCGAGCGCGGGCAGTTTACGCACACAGGGGCCAAGTCTTTCGACGGCCCAGCGAAGAGCCCGTGTTTGAAGCTTGGGAATCGGTCGTTAATTCAGGAGTCACTCGATATCGCATCAACCGGCAGCATCCCGCCGTACGTTCTGTTCTTGATTCACCGCTATCGCTTGAGGCGGATGTAGATACCATGCTTAAGCTTCTCGAATCGACAATCCCGGTCCAGCGAATCTGGCTGGACACGGTGGAAGACAGGGGTGTTTCGGAACGGGGACAAGTTGAAGGCGATCAAGAGGAAGCACGGCAACTGCTGCAGGTCCTATACCAATCCTTGTTGAGACAGCGATACTCGCCCGAAAGGGCGCGCGAACGACTTCTTAGAACGGAACCATTTCAGCGTTTCCCTCACCTAGTAGAAGCTCTTCCTGATCAAGTGTCGTCCCAGACCGAGGAGTCCAGTGAAAACAGCTAAGGAGATTCAGCAACAGGTCATCAAAATCGTCCAGACTCTTGTAGCGGACAATGACGACGGCGTTCCCATCGACGGTGCACTCATCGCCGAAAAGATTGATCAGGTTTTGAAGATGCAGCCATCATGGGCCCAGGGCTTGGACCGCCACGCTGTCTGCGATGAGCTTATCCGTCGCTTCAGCGTTTGGGTGGGTGAAGATACAACGCTCAAGAATGAAGCCGGACACGTCGCCTGGCTCAATGCGGACCGGAAGGTAGATTGGCGCTATTGGCAAAGATACCGCGAGTTCCTCGAGAGCAGCATTTCTGAAACCGCCTTGATCGGACTCGACAAGTCCACGGATTCCATCCTGGGTCTTTTGGAAGACCCCAAGCGAGAAGACGCCTGGGATCGACGGGGATTGGTGGTGGGACACGTCCAGTCCGGAAAGACAAGCAACTACATCGGTGTAATCTGCAAGGCGGCAGACGCAGGCTACAAAATCATCATTGTTCTTGCGGGCCTTCACAACAACTTGCGCTCTCAGACTCAGATGCGGCTAGATGAAGGCTTCCTTGGATATGAAACGAAGCCAAACGCGGGCGATCTAAAGCGGATCGGTGTGGGGGAAATTGATACGGATCCCAGCATACGGCCGAACTATGCGACAAATCGTTCTAATAATGGCGACTTCAACAGGGCGGTTGCCCGCAGCTTGGGGATTAGCCCCGAAGAGCGCCCCTGGCTGTTTGTTGTCAAGAAAAATAAGAGCGTGCTCACGCTACTTCTGAGTTGGATTCGCAACCGAGTGGCAAACGTGCATGATCGTGAGACGGGTCGGTCCGTCGTCACGAATCTGCCCCTGTTGCTTGTTGACGATGAAGCAGATCACGCTTCCGTGGACACCGGCGAAAATGTGGTCGACGAAAACGGAGAACCTGACGGAGAACATGAACCAAAAGCTATTAATCGTCTGATCCGCAGCATCCTTCACTCATTCACCCGATCTTCATATGTCGGTTACACCGCGACCCCGTTTGCGAACATCTTTATTCATGAACGCGGCGCTACCCTACAGGAAGGCCCCGATCTTTTTCCCTCAAGCTTCATCATTAACCTCTCGGCTCCCTCGTCGTATATAGGCCCAGGAAAGCTCTTCGGAATACAAAGCGGAGATGTTACTAGACCCGCTCTTCCATTAACCAGGTCGGTTAGCGACTACCTGGATGAGAACAGTGCTGATGGTTGGATGCCATCAAAGCACAAAAGTACTCACGTTCCCCTCTGCGACGGCCAAGACTTGCTTCCACCTTCGGTGCGGGAGGCCATCAATGCATTCATTTTGACCTGTGCGGCCAGGAATCAGCGTGGCCAACAACGAAAACACTGCTCAATGCTCATCCACGTCACTCGTTTCAACGCTGTTCAAGATCACGTTTGGAGGCAAGTCGAAACATACGTGAACGGTCTTCGACAACGATTAGAGCGCAATATCGACAGTCAAAGCATCTTGCTTGAGCTTGAGGATATGTGGAACCGAGACTTCATTCCGACTTCGAAAAGGATTGCGGGCTTGGCCTCCGAAGAGACACAGGACATCCTAGGGTGGGAAGCAGTGTGTAGTTTACTCGCTACGGTGTGCGCGGACATAACCGTTCGAAAAATCAATGGTACGGCTAAAGATGTGCTTGACTACGTAGAAAACGAGGGCGCCGGCCTGAAGGTCATAGCTGTCGGCGGTGACAAACTGGCAAGGGGACTGACACTCGAGGGGCTCACCACCAGTTATTTCTTGCGAGCCTCGAAAATGTACGACACCTTGATGCAGATGGGACGCTGGTTTGGTTATCGTCCAGGCTACTTGGATCTGTGCCGTCTGTACACTACTTCTGATCTCATCGGCTGGTTCCGCCATATTGCGGAAGCTAGCGAGGAGCTGAGACGAGATTTCGATCTTATGGCACAAAGCGGTGCGACGCCAATCGACTACGGACTGAGGGTCCAATCACATCCCGTACTCATGGTGACTTCACAGGTCAAGATGCGTGCCGCCAAGAATCTGATGCTCTCGTTTAGCGGCGAGTCAGTTGAAACGGTCGCTCTCTTTCGAGACAAGCACACTCTGGGAAAAAACTTCCGTGCGCTTCAGACGTTCGTTTCGCAGTTGAAGAATCCAGAAGTGAATCCAGAGAGGCGACGTCCAAATAGAAAAGAAGTGTGGCAGGGCTACCTTTGGAGTGATGTGAGAGCCTCCTTGATAACTGAGTTTTTGCTGAACTATAAGTCACATCCTGATGCTTATAAGGTCAACACCCAACTCCTTTCTGAGTTCATTTCCAACTTGAATTCGCTTAATGAGCTAACCGGATGGACTGTCGCACTGATTGGTAGTTCCGAGGGTGAGAAGGCGGAGGTATTGGATGATGTGTCCGTGGGAATGTTGACTCGGAGTGCCGATGAGCATCCGGATCGATATTCCATTGGGCGACTACTTTCGCCCAGAGACGAAGCGATCGACTTGGATGAGCAGAGTTGGAGCGCAGCTCTCGCCCTCGCACAATCGAGCTGGAAGCCAGATCCGGCACGTACACGCCAAAAGTTGGCTCCCGTTACACCAAACGGTCCTTCGATACGCTTCGTCAGAGGTTTCGGCGATCCCGCGATGGGCATTCCTCCTAAGCGTAATGGTTTGCTGCTTCTTTACCTGCTTGATCCCGAAACGGCTAAAGTCGACTTTCCCACAGCAACCCCGCCCGTCGTCGCCTTGGGTGTGAGCTTTCCTGGAAGTAAGGCTGGCGTAAAGGTCGAATACAAAGTCAACAACGTGCTTTGGGAGCAGGAATATGGCCAGTCTGAGTGACGTGCGTTTCACTGACGCGTGGCGGGCGCTTCAAGGCTCGAATACTGAGCCAGGTTGGAGCACATTTCCGATCCGCAGCACATCGCCATCTCTTTTGTTGGCCGGTCGTCATCAACCCGACAATCAAGAGTCGCTGATTGTTGGTTTCAGAGAAAGGCGGTTGCCGAAAGCAGCCACTTTGGCTCAGTGCAAAGGGTTCGGGCTTGCTGGAGCTCAGATTGACATTAAGGGCAGGCGATACTCATGTCTTGTTCTCACGAGGCAGCCGTCGGCGAGCGTGGAACTCTTCACAACGATAGTTGCTGACTTGATTGATGTTCTCGAACGTTCCAGAGGCGAAGAGCAGGAACAGCTTAGAGCTTTCCTCGAACGCATCGCCGCATGGCAAGGCTTCATGAGTCGCGAAGATGATGGCGTTTTGAAGGCCGAAGCGGAGCTCGGTTTGATCGGGGAGCTTCAATTTCTGCGGCTCTTACTCGCGGCTGGTATACCTGCTGATGTTGCCGTTGGATCTTGGAAAGGACCATATGACTCTCTGCATGATTTTGTTTTTCCTCGAGGTGAAATAGAAGTCAAGACGTCCGCACGCGTCGGCCCGTTTTCTGCTTCTATCACTTCTCTGGACCAGCTCGATGAATCCATTGTCCAACCCTTGTATCTAGCGGCCGTCCAATTCGATTTGTCGGCAGGCGGAGCGCGTTTACCAGAACTTGTGACAGCTTTAGTTGTTGACTTTAAGTTATCGGGCGACGTACTGCACGCCTTCGGTAAAGGTTTGCTGGCTGCGGGATATCATGAGCATGCTGCGGATCGATATCATCGTCAGTTCTCCTATCTGATGACGAACCTCTTCGAGATTGGACCGTCGTTTCCCCGTCTTTCTAAAGGAAATGTTCCGCGCGGGGTAGTGAGCGCGGTTTATCAGATAGAACCCGACGCAGCTACGCTCCAGTCGCGCACTCTGGCAGACGTTCTGCCCTTGCTGGGGGCTCAATGACTCTCAATGAATTTCTGCTTCAGACACATGCGGACGTAAGAACGGAAGCCGGTAACCGTTTGGGCGGCACTCCCAGCAACTACCCATATGCTGAACTCGTGTTCGCCGAGATCGTGATGCAACATCTCGCTGACATCGGAATGACTTTCGAACCGCATCTCAGCCACTTCAACGGTAAGCTCGGTACTGCTCAGTTGCATTTGAGCGGCTATGCCCTTTCAGATGACTCTGAGCAAATCGATTTTTTTGTCAGTTTGTACGATGATGTGGATACCCTCCAGGCAATTAGCGATTCGGACACGAAGGCTGCGGCAGAACAGTGTTTGCGTTTCGTATCCCGCTGTGCGGAGGGTCGCTTGACATCACACATCGACCAATCGACTGATCCGGATGCATACGATCTGGCGAGAACGATCGAAGAGCTCTACAAGAACTTCACTCAGATTCGCGTGTACGTCCTTACTGACAGACAGGCCAAAGCCAAGCAGTTTAAACCTCGAGAGGTGGCAGGAAAGACGATTAAGCTTGAGGTGGTTGACATCGAACGGCTGCATCGACACTGGTCAGAAGGCAAACCGCGTGATGAGATAGTCATCAACTTTGAAGAGGTTTCTGGCAGTGCGTTGGAATGTGTTTACGTTCCAGGAGAACTGTCGAATTACGACTATTCATTGACTGCAATTCCGGGAGAGACACTCTTCCAAATATACGAGAAATACGGTGCTCGCCTTCTGGAGGCGAATGTGCGTTCTTTCCTTAGCGTTACGGGTAAGGTCAACAAGGGCATTCGCGATACCCTCAAGTCCGACCCCGAACATTTCATGGCATATAACAACGGCATCGTAATCGTCACCGATGAGGCGCACTTGGGCACTGATGCCGGAGGCAAGCAAGGCATCCTTTGGTTAAAAGGAATGCAAATTGTAAATGGCGGTCAGACTACTGCTTCAATTTATTTTACTAAAAAGAAGAGCCCTGAAACCGACCTTCGACTAGTACGTGTACCTGCGAAGATCATTGTTCTTCGATCGTCCGATTCCGGGGACGAAGAGAAACTGATCTCGGATATTTCAAAGTATGCGAATAGCCAAAATTCGGTGAAGGTGTCGGACCTGTCCGCCAATAAACCGTTTCACATCGAGATTGAAAAGATCGCGCTCTCAACGTATTGCCCAGATGGTGTGTCACGTTGGTTCTATGAGAGAGCCTCAGGTAGCTATAACGTCATGCTTGCGCGCGATGGGACCACGCCCGCACAATTGCGTCGACTCAAGGACTCAATTCCTACGGCCCACCGCGTCACGAAAACGGACTTAGCTAAATATCTGATGGCATGGATACAAAGGCCGGATATTGTGGCTTTAGGAGCACAAAAGAATTTCGAACGCTTCATGGACATCCTGGTCGATGCTGAGAGCACCGTGGGTCTACCGCAGAACACAGTTGCGTCTTACAAGGAAATGATTTCAAAAGCGATTCTGTATAAAGCCGTGCACAAGACCTCAAGAAACATGTTCAAGCAGGCTACGGGTAATGTGGTTGCGTACACCGTCTCTCTGATTTCGCTCGTGTTCGGTGAACGCTTTGATCTTGACCTTGTCTGGAAAAATCAAGACATTTCGCCGCAGCTCCGGAGGCAAGTAGAGATTTGGCTCAAGCAGGTGGGAGATGCGTTGTTTGAAACGGCTGAGGGCAGAATGATTTCGGAATGGGCTAAAAAACCAGAGTGCTGGGAAAGAATCAAGACTCTGCATTTCGCTCCACCGACGGAAGGGCTGCCTGAGGTACGCTCCTCCTAACTAGGTGGTGGGGCACCTGTTATCTTTTACTCAATAGCACCTTGTGTAGCCTGCGGGCTAAGGCGTCAGGATCTTGTAACTCGCACTCCCAAATTACAAGCGGATTCCATTCGGTTTGTCGGAGAGAGTTTTGAACTTCGATATCTCGCCGAATATTCTTTTGAAACTTCATTTCCCAAAAAGCTAGATTGGATTTTGGCGTGTAGGCCAGTTTACATCCCTCATGCCGGTGCCAGAAGCAGCCATGCACGTAGATCGCTGCCTTGTATTTTGGAAGCGTGATGTCCGGTCTGCCAGGAATGTCTTTACGATTCAGTCTGAATCTGTAACCAAGTTGATGAAGGAGTGAACGAGCAGTTTTCTCTGGCTTCGTGTCCTTGCTGCGAATCTTGGACATATTCCAGCTTCGGTGGGCCTTGCTGATGCTGTCCATCAGCGGTCCTCGTTACGCGAATCAAAGAGTTTCGCTATTATCTTGGCGATTTCATTTGCGAGCAGCGGAGGTACCGCGTTACCAACCTGGATGTATTGCGCCGTTCTCGGACCGGTGAAGAAGTAGTTGTCAGGAAATGATTGAATTCTTGCAGCCTCCCTCACCGTAAGACTTCGGGCTTGGCTTGGGTCGGGGTGGATGTAGTAGTGGCCATCCTTGGAGATATGTGAAGTTACCGTAGTTGAGGGACGCCCCCAAGGCTGTACTCTGAAGCGATCTAAGAACATGTTGTTTTCAACGACTGCGCTCGCGGCATTCGCATGATTCGGTAGCAGGTCTGCGGGAAAGTCCGCCAACTTCGGCGACACATCGCTTATCGCCGCAAAACATGCTGAGTAGAAGTAGCGATAGATGTCCTTGGTGATGTGCCCTCTTGTCGAGTGGTTACAAACCCCGGTCAGCTTCGAATCCAAGTACCAATCGCTACGGTAGTCGATCTCTGTCGGCCACAAAACAAACTCTGAACCTCGCTTCGCTGTAGGTATCTCCAGAGAGGTGAGTATTTCCGTTGCAAACTCAGACATTCCCTCCGGACCGATGTTCTGGATGCTTTTGAACCAACGCCGCTCCAGTGCCTCTTGAAGCAATTTCATCCACACCTCATCGCTATCTTTTCTGTCGGTGACACCGCTACGAAGTGGTGGCATTTGTGCCAGAACGTTGGTGAGTGGAACTGGATCTTGCATCTTTAGAGCTATGGGCGCGGCTGACCTGATGTCGTCTCGTACGCCTACAATGATAACTCGGTGCCGAGACTGGGGAACGCCATGCTCTTCCGCCCGTAGTACAAAGTCTTTGCCCTCGGGATCTCCCGGAGCCCTCTTTGGCGACAGAGAGTAAAGCTTGTAGGTATGCCTTTCCTTGTTACCAGTCGCTTCAAAATCCTCTGAGTCGGCGGGAGCTGTCAAATCGGAGATGATCTGAGCGAAGATAGGGTCCTTCTTCGGGTCTGGCTGCGAGGACAGCAGCCCTTTAACATTCTCCATCACAAAGACTGCGGGCCAGAAATTCGAAAGTATCCGCAAATATTCTTTGTAGAGAAAGTGCTTCTCATCTTTCTTGGGCTCATAGCCCTCTTTGTTCTTGTTGCGAGCGCGACCGACTAAAGAGTACGCTTGGCAGGGTGGGCCCCCAATGAGAAGCCAGTCTTTTTCGCCTTCGAGGGCCCGAGAGATGTTCGCTGAAATTATCGTCCACTCCTCTGCGCCGAGCGTAGCACGGATCGCTTCTGCCTTTGCCTGAGCCGCATCTGCCGGAAATGCCTCGTAAAGTTTCTCGATGGTAAGTTCTCCTCGAAGGACCTCATAGTATTCCCTGGGGGCACGCCCACACGTGAACTGCCGGAAGAACGCACGAAGCATCAGAGTGCGATGAGCATTTTCCTCCTTCTCGATCGACATTTTGACTTTGAAGACGGGCCTGTGTTCAGCGTCCATTAGGGATGAAAAGCCCTCGCCGAGCCCTCCGGGCCCTGCGAAGATGTCAATAATGGGAATCATCTTGAAGGGGTTGCTCGAGTAACCATATCAAACTCAATGGACCAGGACGCAATGTCTCCTATAACGTACGAGAAGAGGTTACCATCCTTCCGTGCTGTATCGACAATCGAGTCCTACAGAAAGGCTGCGTATTCCGAGTCCCTCCGCTCGTGGATGCCAATGTCGAAGACTTCCGGCAGCCACTTTCGTTCGTAGGCACGCCAATCACTGGAAATTAAAGGGTATCTAAAACGCGAATTGAGAACAGGGCAGACCAATCGGTTCGACCTTACGCCGCTATTCGATGCTTTGAAAATGACGGTGCTGCCAGGCACAAAAACAAAGAAGAAAGCAGCACGGCGCCGCGCCCAAACGCCGTAACTTCAAAACAGCGGGCCTTCATACTCGAAGTTCTTTTTGATGTCCTTTCCCGAACTTAAGATCAATGGTGTCATTGTGATACCCTTGAAGCCATCTAAACTTGGGCAGTATTTTCTTTTCCAGCCGATGGTGGATAAGTCCCTCCGAGATTAGGTTAGCGTGCCTACGCAAAAATCGTGGATAATTTTCTTCCGGGTACTCCATGTCAGTCTGGATCGCTCCCAAATAGTCGATGAACCAAAGGCCATCAGTATCCTTCCGTATGAGGGTTCGAATATATTTCAATTCTTCTTTGTGATCATGAGCTCTCAAAACAGGGTTTGTTCTTAACTCGTCAAACAACAAGTCATCGATAATTATTCTGGGGTAAGACGCCTTGTTCTCAAGATCGTAAGCTCGCACCAAGCCTGGGCCATAAAAAATCCCCCAACTCTTCACGATGTCGCCAGCAGACACCGCACCACGAACAATGACTCCTTGTAAAACCAACTCATACTGCATATAGACAAGGCTGAGAATTTCTCCAAACAAATGCCCAGACGATATTTGACATTCGATGGTGTATCAAGCGGCGTTATCCGCACCGTGGTATCGGAGAAATTAAAAAATTTCATTTCATAGGCCTTAG
>JANXPR010000159.1 GCA_025357215.1 Acidobacteriaceae bacterium
CGCGCAAGTTCCACGGCGATCAAATCCGCGGCGGATGAAGCCAGGTATATCGAGCAGCTCAAACAGAAGTTCCAAACCGGCACCAGCTTTGCCGTCTTCCAGCCGAACGACGATAAGTTGTGGTCCAAAGTGCGGCAAACACTTGATGCTGCTCTTTACAGCGATTGGCAAAACGGAATCATCCTCGGACAAAAACCGCAGCAGGCCTACTTCGTTAAATGTGACCGTACGACCATGACGCAGAACGATCTGGACAACGGACGAATGATCGCTCTAGTAGGCGTGGCAACCAGGCGTCCTTCTGAATTCACGATTTTCAAGGTCATCCAACAGACGGGAAAAAAGAAGCCATAACTGCAGAAAGCCAGCTTATCCATAGAACCAGCGGCTGTCCCGCCCGGCGCGCATCGCTCAAAATAAAAAAGGGCCCGCCGAATATTGCTTCAGCAGGCCCATAAAGTCGGAAATGGTCTTACAGCGAACGCAGGAACGTTACCAGGTCCGCCTGTTGTTGCGGTGTGAGAGCGTTGAACGCTGCCACCACCGCGTTGGCTTCAGAGCAGACCTGCCCGGTCGTGCACGGACTGGCATGAAGGGCAATCGCCGTTACGATGTTGCTGGTCTGGCCGTTGTGCATAAAGAAGACGCGTTGGCCCGCGCCCCAGAGCGGAGCCGTGCGGAACTCATCTATGCCGGCCTGGCCCTGGCTAATGCCGTCTGCAAGACCTGCGCCCATGTGGTGCAGCGCAAAGTCTGAGAACGGGTTGAAGTTTACCTTGCTCAGCGGCGTCAGGTTGGATTTGGCCGTGGTCAGCTGGTCCGTATGGCACAGCACGCAGCCAATTCCAGTGTTGGGGGCTCCGGTTCCCGGAGGGACAACAGTTCCAAACAGCGCTTTGCCTCGCAGAGCCGCTGCTCCCAAAGGCTGGCAGCTTGTGCCGCTGGTAAAGAAATCGCACGGCTGAGCCGGCGCGTTTAGCCGCATGAAGATCGTGAAGTTTTCAATCAGTGACGAAATCTGGCTGGCGTCGTCACCGGCGTTGCCGCCCGTGGGAATGATCACATGCGTGTTGTCTTCCGGAGTGGCATTGGTGGCGCAGCCGCCATTGGTCCGCTCGTTGTTGAAAAGTTCGTTGGTAATGCCTAGTTCAACGTTGGAAGCTTCACCGGAGAACATAAGCATGGATTTGTTTTGCGCCTTCCATCCGAAGCGGGTGGTGGTGCCGTCATTGCCGCTGTGGTTGAAGCGGCCTTTGATTCCCAGTGCCGCCTTCACGACTCCCTGGGCCGCCAGGTTGGCGTTCATTGCGTCATCGGTAACGTTCTCCACAAAGCCTTCACCAAAGGTTGGAATGGGGATGCGGAACGCGACATTGCCGTTTGCCAGTGCGGTGGCGAAGTCCGGTTGCTTCAGCGCGCAACCAGCGGGTGCATCGCTACGTCCGGTGATCGTGAACAGATCGTGTACACCGCCGTCCACCGTTCCGTCAGCATTGCGCAGAAAGCGGACTTCCAGCGTGGGACCGTTCGCGGTAAGGAAAGTTGGGATGTGATTGGTGGCTCCGTCAAGGTTCGCGATCCCTATCTGTGGGTTGCTGGGCGGAGCGCTGCCGCCGATCGCCGGCTGCGAATGGCACAGCAGGCAGCTGTTGCCGTTAAATGCCGGTCCAAGTCCAAGCAGCGGCTCGTTGGGCACCGTGCCCTTTACGGAAACGGTTTCTCCAAAGAGAATCAAACCGTCAATCCAGAATTGCACCTGGTCGGCGGGCAAGCCGGCAATTGGGTTTCCTGCTCCGTTCCCAGGTTGCGGTCCAGGTCGCGGTCCAGGATCAACCGCTGTTGGTGGGAGGCTTTGTGCGTACACTGTCACGGTTGCTGCCGACATCACGGCCGCTAACAGGCCAAGTGCCAATGCCCAACAGAAAAGTCTTTGCCGGGAGTTTCTAAAGGATCTGATTTTCATCTGTAGGTTCCTTTCTCTCTAAAGAAGGTCTTGCGGCGGCCCGGGCTGCAAGACGGTGAATGTGGACTGCAAGTGAAGGTTGCTGGTGTTGCAACGTTCGCCCGACGATTGGAGCTTGTACCGCTCTGGCGAGCATTGTCGGACGATTTCCGGCGCAGACGATGAACATCTTAAGAAAATATTGTTTTACGATTCCAAATCGGAACGCATATGCATCGTTTCAAAATGGGAAAAACTGCGCGCCGACCATCAAGATGAAGAAGCAGGGAGTCGAACGTAGACCACGCGAACAACGAAATGGTCAACAGCGGTGTCGCGGAAGAAAAAATTCAAGGAAGGATAATTAAGGAAGGATAAAAAGATAAAAGGAAGAATGAAGGAGATCAGTCCGGAACAGAAGGCCGTTCGCACGCCGGCGGTTTGCGATTTCGCCGCCGGCGCAAGATGTATGTTCTTACGGTTATTCCGTCCGCAAAGCCTTCATGGGATCCGTGGCGGCAGCGCGCCGTGCGGGCACCATACTGGCCACCAGCGCCGAGAACAGCAGCACCGTAATGGACACCACCAGAATGCCCGGCTCAACTTTTCCCAGACCAAAGAGTTGGCTGGCCAAAAGAGCCTTGCCGCCAAATGCCAGCGGAATGCCGATCGCCAGTCCGATGGCCACTTGCAGGAACGCGCCGCGCAGCACCAACTTGAGGATGCGCATGCGGTCAGCGCCCAGCGCCATGCGCACGCCAATTTCGCGCGTCCGC
>JANXPR010000187.1 GCA_025357215.1 Acidobacteriaceae bacterium
GTCTACGGCTCCCTGGTGACCGTTGAACTGGACGACAAAAACGAACTCATCAGTTTGAACTCATCCCTGGGCTCGCCGGAAAAAGTAAGTCCCGTGGCCAAGATTGCCCCTAGTGACGCGCTCAAGACGGTGGAAAAAGCGCCGGGCTACAAAGCAAATCTCGATGGCATCGTCCCTATACTCAATTTTTATTTTGATAAGGCAAAAGAAAAGTGGCGCTTGGTGTTCATTGCTGAAGATGTTGCGGTGAAGAGCACCAACACCAAAACCCCTAAGGCGGGTCCGCCGCGACTCGCTCCTCTGTACATGGATTTCATTGTGGACGCGCACACGGGCGCGCTGGTCACTCAACTGCCGCGTACTCCCAGTTTGGCCGCTGTCCAAGAAACAGCCACGGACGGCAAAGGCGCGCAACGTCAGATTCAAGTGGAAAACAACGACACCAGCAAGCTCTTGCAGGACACGCAGGCCAACATCCAGACGTTTGATTTCCAGTTTGACGATCCCCAGGTGGACGAATCTTCCCTGCCGGGCAAGGCGATTAAGAATCCGCCATCACCGTGGCCACCCGCGGCGGTAAGCGCGCACGCCAACGCAGAAGCCGTTGCGGCGTTTCTGAACAGCGTTCTAAAACGCAACAACATTGACAACAACGGCGGCGCCATGAACTCCAGCATCAACTGCGTTGTGGCCAGTGAGAGTGATGACGGCCAGGTCTGGCTGAACGCTTTCTGGAATGGCAACCAGATGGTCTACGGGCAAACGCGCAATGACAGCGGCGATTTGGTTTCTCTTTCCGTGGACCTGGACGTGGTAGGCCATGAAATGTTTCACGGCGTCACGGACAGCACCGCCCGCCTGGAATACGCCAATCAGTCCGGCGCGCTCAATGAATCGTACTCAGACATATTTGGCACCATCATCGCCAACTTGAGCAATCCTGATGTTGGATCATGGGACTGGGATGTGGGTGAAGGCATGGCTCCCGGCGGCAAACCGTTCCGCAGCATGCAGGACCCCACGCTGTTTGACCAGCCGGACAACATGAAAAGCTTCCGCAATCTTCCCAACAACCAGGGTGGCGACTGGGGTGGAGTGCACATCAACAGCGGAATCCACAACAAGTGCGCGTTCCTTATCCTTACCGCCAAGGACGATTCTGGGGCGTTCGTGCTCACGCCGCAGGAAGTAGCGGCCGTGTTCTATGTGAGCCTGACGCAGCAGCTTTCGCGGACGTCACAGTTTGCAGACAGCCGTCGCGGCGCGATTCTTTCAGCGCGTACTTTGTTCCGTAACCTGCCGCAAGACCAGCAGGACACCAAGGTCGCGGCCGTCACTAACGCTTTTGACTCCGTGGGAATCAAAGAATAAAAAACAAGAAATAGAAATTGGAAAATTGAAAATCAGGAAGTTGAAATCAGGAAATTTGAATCGACGACGGATGCTCTTGTTTTTCGATTTGTCCTTCGTGCAGCAGGAGCATCCGGTCGCCTAAAGCTTCGGCCTCGCCGCGATCGTGCGTGACAAAGAGCACCGGAATGCTTTGCTGCGCAAGCCATGCTTTCAGGTCGGTGATGATGGCCTGCTTCAATGCGTCGTCCAACGCGGAGAAGGGCTCGTCTAACAATAGAACTTTTGGTTGCGTGACCAGCGCCCGCGCCAGCGCAACGCGTTGACGCTCACCGCCGGAAATTTCTCCCGGTTTCTGTCCAGCGACGTGAGAGATCCGAAAACGTTCCAGCACGTCGCGTACCAGGCGAGTGCGCTCCGCGCCGTTCACGCGGACCCCAAAAGCAACGTTGTCAGCAGCCGTCATGTGTGGAAACAAAGCCAGGTCCTGAAAGACATAACCGGTACGGCGCTGTTGCGGAGAAAGATCGACTCGCTTTTCCGAATCAAATACGGCATCGCTGGCGATGGCGATTCTTCCCGCATCCGGCTTCACTAATCCCGCAATGCATTGCAGTATGGTGGTCTTCCCTGAGCCCGAAGGACCAAAGATCACCGTGACTCCCGGGGGCGCGGAAAACTCTGCGTTGAGGGAGAATTTCCGCTCGCGGGCGGGCGCAAAAGCTTTCTGTAGTTTCACCTCAAGGGCGGTCATCGGCTTAGCGGCCTCCAAAGGTAAACATTCGGCGGTTCAATCCGTACACCAGGCACAGTAACGCATACGAGAAAACCAACAGAACCACCGCCGTCTGGTTGGCCGCGGAGTAGTTCAGGGATTGCACCTGGTCGTAAATATCAATCGAAAGAGTACGGGTCACGCCGGGGATGTTGCCGCCCACCATCAGCACTACGCCAAACTCACCAACGGTATGGGCAAAGCTCAGCACCATCCCCGTCACCAGGGCGGGCCACGCCAGCGGCAAAACGATCTGCCAATAGATTTTGAATTGACGCACACCCAGCGTGCGAGCCGCGTCGATCAGCTTCTGGTCCACGCTGCGAAAACCGGCAGCAATGGGATTTACCGCGAACGGTAAACTGTAAAGCACAGAAGCAATCACCAGTCCGCCAAAGCTGAAGGCCAGCGTGCTTCCAACAGTCCGCACGTACCACTGGCCCAGAGCGGTGGCCGAGCCGAACGCCATCAGCAAGTAGAGTCCGATAACCGTGGGCGGAAGAACAATCGGCAACCCGACAACGGCTTCGAGAAAGAATTTCCACCTGCGCGGCGAGAAAGCGAGCCACAGCGCGATCGGTATGCTGATCAGCATGAGGACAAGCGAAGTGAGCGACGCGAGTTTGGCGGTGAGAGCAAGAGCCTGCCAGTTCATCCACGCCGCCTTCTGCCACAGACTTTCGCGAACACTAGGGTTAGACCTACAAAGTTAGGGCCGGACAATCATCACCTCAGTGGACTTGATCAGCGCGGCGGCAATGTCGCCCTTCTTCAGGTTCATCTCCGCGATGGCCTCGGCGGTAATGATGCTGGTGATCACCTGCCCGGAAATGGAAAGCTTCACCTGGGCCATCAACCCATCCACTTTGACTTCCAGAACGCGACCCACGAGCTGGTTGCGTCCACTGATCTTGCGGTAGTTGCGGCGCCGTTCCGGCCCGGCTTTGACCTCGGACTTGGGAATAAAACGGTCTAATTCCTGTTCTGCAATGCGATGGTGCCCGCCGGGCGTGGTAATGGTGCGGAGTTTGCCGGCGTAGATCCATTTCTTGAGCGTGGGATAACTGATTCCCAGCCGCAAGGCGGCTTCTTTGGGCTTGAGGGGCATGAAAGCGATTTTATACGATTTTTAACGATATACGTCAACGACTATCGCCGGCCCAACGCAGCTCGGCGGGCCGCGGGCGGCAAATCCAAGAGTTCATTTTTTCCGTATTCACTATGTAGCTTTTTGAAGACTGCTGCATCTGAAGAGGTCAGGGCGTAGTGAGCCTGGATCACAACGACGCAAGAACTCGCTTGCAATAGAATGTAGGCAGGTTGAAAAGCCCCCGGAGCAAAAATGCTGATCAAGAAACCGAACGATATTCCTTTATCTGAAATTACTCCAAAATCTTCGTACCTCAATCGCCGGACGTTCCTCGCCGGCGCCGTTGCCGCTGGAGCCGCGGTTGCCGGCGGACTGTATCTGCGCAACCATGATTCCGCGGGGCTCGATTCGGCGGAAATGTCTTCGACCGTGGAAGCTTCCGGAGCCAAGATCACGGGGATCGTGAAGAGTCCGTTCAGCACCAACGAAAAGCCCACGACCTTTAAAGACATCACCAGCTACAACAACTATTACGAGTTCAGCACGGACAAGTACGAGCCTGCGGGGCTGGCGAAGAACTTCCGCACCCGCCCGTGGACCGTGTCCCTGGACGGCATGGTGAAGAAACCTAAGACCATCGATATTGACGCCATCATGAGGCTGTCCGCGCCAGAAGAACGCATCTACCGCCACCGCTGCGTGGAAGGCTGGTCCATGGTGATTCCCTGGGTGGGAATTCCGCTGAGCGCCATCATCAAGGCAGCCGATCCGCTGCCCAGCGCAAAGTTCGTGGCGTTTGAAACCATCACCGCGCCGGACCAGATGCCGAACCAGAAACGCAGCGGCGTGCTGGACTGGCCCTACGTGGAAGGCCTGCGCATGGATGAAGCCATGCATCCGCTGACGATTCTGGCCGTTGGGCTCTATGACGAAGTTCTGCCCAACGTGGACGGAGCTCCGTTGCGCCTGGTGTGCCCCTGGAAATACGGATTCAAAGGCTGCAAAGCGATTGTGAAGATCAGCTTCTTGGACAAGGTGCCGCCGACCACATGGAACCGGATGGCCGCGGACGAGTACGGTTTCTATTCCAACGTGAATCCCAACAAGGACCATCCGCGCTGGAGCCAGAAGACGGAACGCCGCATTGGTGAAGGGCTCTTTGCTCCCAAGCACCCGACCTTGATGTTTAACGGTTATGACCAGGTGGCCAGCTTGTACGCGGGCATGGACCTGAACAGAAACTTCTGATGAAGCCTCTTCCCGATAAGTTTGTACGCGCCTTGAAGGTCCCGGTGTTCCTGGCTTGCCTGGGGCCGCTGGGGGTGCTGGCGTGGAAAGCGACGCACGACTTGCTGGGCGCCAATCCGGTGGAGGTAATCACCCGCTCCACCGGTAAATGGACGCTCATCTTTCTGCTCATCACGTTGGGCGTGACTCCGGTGCGCAAACTCGCCG
>JANXPR010000204.1 GCA_025357215.1 Acidobacteriaceae bacterium
CACGCAGAGCGACCGGCTGAACCGCGACATCCTGTTGCTGCACGAGCTCACGCACCAGTGGTTTGGCGATCTGGTGACCATGCGCTGGTTTGACGATCTGTGGCTGAAAGAAGGATTCGCACAGTACATGGCATATGAGACGCTGTCCACGCTGAAGCCGAATGAAAATATCTGGAAGCGCTTTTACCAGGCGATTAAGCCAGCGGCGTATGGGATTGATTCCACGCCGGGGACCACGCCGATCTATCAGGAGATTCCGAACCTGAAGGACGCCAAGTCAGCGTATGGGGCGATCGTCTATTCGAAAGCGCCGGGGGTGCTGAAGCAATTAGCTTTTGTGCTGGGCGATGAAAAGTTTCGCGACGGTTTGAGGTTGTATTTGAAAGACCACGCGTACGCGAACGCCGAGTGGAGCGATCTGGTTGGGGCGTTTGAGAAAGTGTCCGGGACGAAGCTGGGCGATTGGGCGGATGCATACATCAAGCGGCGCGGAATGCCGCAGGTGAGTGTCGAGTGGACGTGCGATGCGGAATCAGGCGCGATCATGGTGCTCCTTACGCAAAGCGATCCCCTGAATGAAGGCACGCGATGGCCAATAGCAATGCGGGTGTTATTGAAACACGGTTATTCAGGAAGGGTCCTCACCGTCAATGCACAAGGCAGCAAAACCAAATTCTTGTATTGGCTCAACGGTCTTTGTCCGCGATGGGTATTTGCCAACGCCGAAGATCAGGCTTATGGCCGCTTCCTGCTTGATCCGGTGAGCCGCAAAGCGGTGACGGCTGAGCTGGGCGGAATTTCAGATGTATTTGAACGCACGTTGCTGTGGGGATCGCTATGGGATTCGGTTCGCGAAGCGGACATGGATCCGCGGGAGTATGTTGAGCTGGCATTGAAGAGTCTTCCCGGCGAGAAAGACGAGGCTTTGGCGCAGAGCATCATAGGACGGACGGTCTTTGCGCAGCATAAGTATGTCGATGAGGATGCGCGAAAGATATTTGCGTCAAAAATGGAAAAGCTCGCGCATGAACGCATGTTGAACGCGCCGGAGAAAGACATGCGGATTGTCTGGTTCCGCGCGCTGCGATCGGTCGCGGAGACGGAGCAAGGTAGAGGATGGGTCAAAGACATCCTGGCTGGGAAGTTGGCGGTACCGGGAGTTGAAGTGAAGCCGCTGGATCGCTGGCAGATGATCACCGGGCTGGTCGCGCTGAAAGATCCTGATGCTGAAGCGTTGCTGGCTGCGGAAGAGAAGCGGGATATGTCCGGTGAAGGACGAAAGTACGCGTACGTCGCCAAGGCAGCGCGTGCGTCGGCGGAAGCGAAGAAAGAATACTTTGATGGCTACATGCATGACGCGTTGCGTCCGGAGGATTGGGTGGAGCAAAGCCTGGGGGCTTTCAACTCATGGAACCAGGCGTCTATTACTTTGCCGTACCTGAAGCCTGCGCTGGATGCTTTGCAACAAGTGAAAAAAGAGCGAAAGATATTCTTTGTACTGGCATGGCTGAATGCGTTCATTGGCGGGCAGCAATCGGCGGAGGCGCAAACGCAGGTACAGAAATTCTTAGTGTCGGCGGAGCTGGACAAAGACCTTAAACTCAAGGTTTTGGAGGTTTTTGACGATTTAAACCGTACGGTCAAAATCCGCGCGAAATACGGCGCCAAAGCCAAGGAATAGCTAAGAGATACAAGCGCTTTGCCGTGATTTTTAGGTGCACGGGGCGCAAACAACAGAGGTATAATCTGTGACGATGCCGAAGTACTCGATTGTAGTACCTTTCCACAACGAACAGGAGAGCGTAACCGCTCTCTACGACCGTCTTAAGGCCGTCATGGAAGCCACGGGCGAGACCTTTGAATTGGTCTTTGTGGATGACGGCAGCCTGGACCGCACATACAAACTCCTGCGCGAGATCGTGACGATTGACAGCCGGGTGGTGGTGGTAAAACTGCGCCGCAATTTTGGACAGACGTCCGCGCTGGCCGCAGGGTTTGCGCACGCGCAAGGCGAGTTTGTGATCGCCATGGATGGCGACCTGCAACACGATCCGGACGAGATTCCGAAATTCCTGGAAATGCTGGAGCAGGGATACGATCTGGTGAGCGGCTGGCGCAAAGATCGCGTCGATAATTTTGTGATGCGGCGGATCCCGTCGCGCATTGCCAACTGGACCATGGCCAAGCTGAGCGGCGTGGACATCCACGACTTTGGCACCACGTACAAAGCTTATCGCCGGGAGATTATTCAGCAACTGCCGCTGTACGGTGAACTGCACCGCTTCATACCGGCGCTGGCGTCATGGTATGGGGCTTCTATTTGCGAAATTCCCATCAAGAACATCAACCGTCCGAAGGGCGCGTCACACTACGGGATTTCGCGCACGTTCCGAGTTTTCTTTGACCTGATTACCATCCGCTTCCTGCTGAAGTATATGTACCGTCCGCTACACTTGTTTGGGACGGTGGGCATGCTCTCTCTGATGGGCGGCATGGGCGTGGCGTTCTGGCTGATGCTGACAAAACTGATCTGGCACCAATCTGTGATGGGCGCGCACGGTCCGCTGCTGATTTCCGCCGCCGTTCTGATTGTTTTTGGCGGACAGATGCTGGCCCTGGGTCTGTTGGGCGACCTTCAGGTGCGAAACTTCCAGGAACCGAGCCGGCGTGTACCGTACACGGTGGCGCATGTGTTGCGGTCACAAAGCCAGGAACAGGCCGTTAACGAATAGGCATCTTATAAACGTGGCTGGAAAACGTGACCAGAAAACGTAACCTAGACAACGAACGTCTTTACTAACCTTTGGAATCACAGAGTAAATCATGAGCACAGGAACTACCACGCAAACTGAGTTGCGTCTTGCGAAACGCATGTCGCGCTTGGGATCAGAAACTGCCTTTGAAGTGCTAGCCAAGGCGCGCGTCCTAGAAGCCCAGGGCAAAGATATCGTCCATCTGGAAATCGGCGAGCCGGACTTTGATACTCCAGCGAACGTGGTGGAAGCCGGGATCAAGGCCATCCGCGATGGCTACACGCACTATTCTCCTTCGGCCGGCATGCCGGAACTGCGGCAGACCATTGCCGATGACGTCACGCGCACGCATGGCGTGAAAATAACGGCGGACGAAGTCGTCGTCGTGCCGGGCGGCAAGCCAACCATCTACTTCACGTTCACCGCACTGGTGGAAGAAGGCGATGAAGTTATCTACCCCAATCCGGGATTTCCGATTTACGAATCGTTGATTAACTTTACCGGCGCCAAGGCCGTCCCGCTCCAGATGCGCGAAGAAAAAGACTTCCGCCTGGACCCGAACGAACTCGCCGACCTGATCACCGACCGCACCAAGCTGATTGTGCTGAACTCTCCGCATAACCCCACGGGCTCGGTGCTGACGCAGCAGGACGTAAGAGACATTGCCGCCGCCATTGGCGACCGCGACATCATGGTGCTGTCGGACGAAATCTACAGCCGGTTGATCTTTGAAGGTCAGCATCATTCGTTGATGTCATTGCCAGGATGGCGTGATCGCGTGATCATGCTGGACGGCTACTCGAAAACTTACGCGATGACCGGATGGCGTCTGGGCTACGGCGTGATGCGCAAAGACCTGGCCGCGCACTTTGGCCGTCTCATGACCAACGTGAACTCCTGTAGCGCCGGCTTTACGCAGATTGCGGGCATTGAAGCGCTGCGGGGAAGCCAGGCGTCGGTGGAACACATGTGCGCGCAGTTCAAGGCGCGGCGCGACAAGTTCATCGCCGGCCTGAACAAGATTCCGGGCTTCAGCTGTACGTTGCCGCACGGCGCGTTTTACGCGTTCCCCAACGTAAAAAAGACAGGTTGGGATTCGCGCAAACTGGCTGACGCCATGCTGTATCAGGCGGGCGTGGCGTGCTTGTCCGGCACGGCGTTTGGCGCGTTCGGAGAAGGCTATTTGCGCTTCAGCATCGCCAACTCCATGGAGAATCTGGACAAAGCGCTGGAACGCATTAACGACTGGGCGAAGAAGAACCTGTAGGCGCTGAAGAACCTTGGGCCGCAGATTGAGCGGATAGACAGATCGAAGAAAAGAATTGGCCGCGAATGGACGCGAATGAAAGTAGGGTCAAACCTGCTGAAGTTTGCGAATATTCGCGGCTTTGGTATTTTGTGAGCGCCGGCAGGGGATGCTAGATCTTTCACCTCAG
>JANXPR010000242.1 GCA_025357215.1 Acidobacteriaceae bacterium
GCCGAAATGGCGCCCGAAAAAATGGGTGAAGCCGTGGGACATCTTATTTACACCTTGCTGTAAGGAGCAACCTATATGGAACGTCCGTCAGAGTCGCTCAAATCATTTGCCAATCACGTTGCACGTCTGGCAGCTTCGGAAAGCGCCGCGCAACTTACCAGTCTGCTGAGACTCGCCGGTCTTATTGATGATCCATCGGGCCGAAGCAACGGCGAGGGTGCCCAGAGACGTGCGGCTGATGTCGTCGGCTCCCCAGACCGCGTGGGGATCTGGGAGAAAAAACAAGAAGACGGCCAGACCGTGTTTGTTCGTTCCAGAGAGGTGATGAAAGACTGGAACTATTGGGCCAACCTGGGCCGTATTGAACTTAAAGGCGCAAAGAAACGCGTGCTGCTGATTGGCGAATCTGTTGCGCGCGGTTACTTGTATGACCCGATCTACACGCCGGCCATGGTGCTGGAGAAGATGCTGGAATCCCGGTTTGGACAGGGCCAGGTTGAAGTGATCGATCTGGCGCGCACCAACATTGGACTGGAAGTAAGGGAGCTGGCGATTTCCGCGCTGCAGCTTGAACCGGATGCCCTGGTGATGTTCTCTGGCAACAACTGGCGGGCGGGCTATCCGCTTGATCCTCGTCATGTTCCGGTAATTGATACGGCTTTACGGGAAAAGGGAATTGCCGGCGTAAAGCAGTTTGCCGACGAAAGCCTTGGGGAAGAAGTCCGGAGCGTGGTGCGGGACATATCCACGGCTTACGCAGAGCGAAAAATTCCCATTGTGTGGATTGTCCCGGAATTCAATCTAATGGATTGGCGCGAACCGCTCATCAGCGCTCCGCACCTTCCCGATGGCGCCAATCGCACATGGTTAGAACTGTGGGAGCGTGCCCGCACGGCGCTGGAAAATGGATCTTTCCCGCACGCAAAAGACCTGGCGCAAAAGATGCTGGATTTGGACGCCGGACTTTGTGTGGTTCCGCTGTATATTCTTGCCGAGTGCAGCCGGCATGCCGGAGACCGCGAAGCAACGCGCAGATATTTGGAACTGGCCCGCGACTCGTCCGTGTGGGACCCCTCAATCAGCGCATCAGCCAGGCCGCTGGCGGTTTCGCAACGCAGTATCCGGGAAGAGGCAAGAAAAACGAACCACGAAGTGGTGGACATGCCGGAAATCCTCAAGGAATATCTCAAAGGAGAAATTCCAGACCGCAGGCTGTTCCTTGACTACTGCCACCATACGACAGAGGGAATTCAAATCAGCATGGCGGCGGCGGCCGCGGCGATTTTACGCCGTTTAAAGGGAGAAGATGTGCCGTGGCGGTCCCTGGTAAAAGATGCGCTGGCGCCTTCCCGCGAAGTGGAAGCAGAAGCCGCGTTTCTTTCCGCTGTCCACAGCGCTCACTGGTGGCAATCGTATGACGTGGTTCTTCACCATTGCCGCCAGGCGGTGCGCTTCTCGCGGCATATCACGCAGGTGATGAAATTCTTCGTCGATCTGCAAACACGCCGGACGCCGATGCTGATGTGCCAGGCGGCGGAACGAATTTCCGAACTTAAATCCCCGCTGCTGCAACACTATCTTCTCCGCTACAACCACCAGCAGCTGGACGTGGTGCTTCTGGACGCGATAGTGAATGCCATGAAGGAGCTGGACATTGACGCCGAGAAAGATCTGCAAAGGCTCAGGCAAGAGGAACACAGCGTCCGGAACCGCGACATTGATCTGCTCGAATATTATTTCAACTCGGCCGGTTTGCAGCCGCAGGAAGTGATGTGGGTGCTGCCTCGGCAAGACCGCATAACGCGTAAGGCCGCCGATTACTACCGCGCTTACGGGCTGGACTCAAAGTTCATGTTTATCGGTGAACGTGATTGTCCGTTGCAGTTTACCTTCACCTGTCGTCTGCCTGGCCATGCCGCATTTCAGGGCGCGGTCACCATCCATCTGAATGACAAGCAACTGGCCGAACTGCCGGCGGCGTCATCATGGTCAACCTGGGACATCACGGTGCCTGGCAATGTAGTGCAGGATGGATGTAATAAAGTTGTGGTCCGTTGGCCGATGCCGGAATTTCCCGGTCAGCATGCCTATGCGGAAATTCAGAACGACCTGATCATGGGAAACATTCCAGAGTTTTACTGCATCTTTGGAGAGATTCACACCTTCACGGTGGCAAATCCCGCCGGAACAAAAACGACTGTGCCGCTGGAGCAGCACGAACTCAGTGCGATAGGAAAATAAACGCAAGCAAGACTGCTGCGCTTTCTTTCCACGTGTTTTAACTCTTTTACTTTACCTGTCAAACAAATGAATTGATTCCGCCGCGCGGCCCGGAGTGGGCCGTGGGCAACACCTACGGGCGGCATACCTATTTCAAGTGATACCCCGACGACGGCCATCGAGACGATGAAAACCAGCACAATTGCGACTCAAGAAACGGTCGAACAGCGACAATCGAAACTCGCTGCGCGGCGGGCGCACCTTTCGGCAGCCAAGCAAGCCAAGCTTGAAAAGCTGCTCAAAAAGACCTTGGATGATGGTGATGATGTTCCGGCAACCTTGATCCAGCCGCGGCCAGCGTCTGCTCCGCTGCTGGCGGCCATGGCTCAAGAGCGCTTGTGGTTTCTGGACCAGTTAGAGCCGGGAAATCCGGCCTATAACATTCCCATGGCTTTTCAGCTCTCCGGAAAGTTACAGGAAGCCGCGCTGCGGCAGGGACTGAGCGAAATCCTCCATCGCCATGAATCATTGCGAACCAACTTCCTGGCAGTTGACGGATCTCCGACGCAGATCGTCGCGCCCATCAGGCAAGCCGAACTGGCCATGGTTGATCTGGGAGGTCTATCAGCGGAAGAAGTTGAAGTCCAAACGCAGCAACTTACCCTTGAACATGGGCGCCGTCCATTTTCGTTGACGGGCGATCCACTGTTACGCACGACGTTGCTGCATGTGTCGGCGGAATCGCACGTGCTGGTGGTTTGCATGCATCACATTGTTTCGGATGGTTGGTCGATCCAGATACTGATGCAGGAAATGGCCAGCCTTTATAAATCTTTCAGCACCGGCGCGCCTTCTCAATTGCCGCCACTGGCGATTCAGTACACGGACTTTGCCCATTGGCAGCGCGACACGCTGCAGGGAGCAACGCTGGAGAAGGAACTCTCCTACTGGCGCAACCAGTTGCAGAGCAGCCCTCCGCTCCTGAATCTACCAACGGACCGGCCACGCCCAGCGGCCATGAGCTTCCGCGGCAGCACTTACTGGGCCGTGGTCGACAAGAAATTGACGGAGTCACTCCGCCAGATCAGCCAGGAACAAGGCGTTACTTTGTTTGTTCTTTTGCTGGCGGCTTTTTACATACTTCTTGGCCGTTACAGTGGCGATGACGAGGTTGCGGTGGGTACGCCGGTTGCCGGACGGCGCGTGGAAACAGAAAGACTGATCGGCCTGTTCATTAACACTCTGGTCCTGCGCGCGCAGCTTGACGACAATCCCATGGCGCATGAGTTCCTCGGAAGAGTGCAGGAAACGGTGCTCGAAGCGCAGACCCACCAGGATGTGCCTTTCGAAAAACTGGTGGAACAACTGCGGCCAGCTCGAAGCCTGGGGCACGCTCCTCTCTTTCAGGTAATGTTCGCTTTGCAAAACATTCCAACAAAAACGCTGCATGTGGAAGCGTTGACCCTGAGCGAAATGCCTTTCGATCCGGGTGTGGAGAAGTTCGATCTGACGTTGAACGTCGCCGAGGAACAGCATCAGTTGAAATGCGCTGTCTCCTACAGTACCGATCTTTTTGATGAAGCCACGGTCCAGCGCATGACGTTGCAGTGGCAGAGAATTCTGGAAGGCCTATGTAGCGGAGCAGACGCGAGAATTCTGGATATTCCCTTGCTGAACAAAAAAGAACGGCAACATGTTCTGCACGAGTGGAACCAGACTGCCGTGGAATATCCGGACCGGCTGATTCATGAATGTATTGAAGAACAAGCGGCCAGAACGCCGGAGACGATTGCCGTCCAATATGAAGACCAGAAACTTAGTTACGCGGAGCTGAACCGCAACGCCAACCGTCTCGCACACCATCTCACAAAGCTTGGGATTGGTATGGACGTATGTGTGGGAATCTGCGCGGAACGTAGTCTTGAACTGGTGACCGCCCTGGTGGGCATTCTGAAAGCAGGCGGCGCCTATATACCTTTTGATCCGAGCCAACCCGCTGAGCGGCTGGTTGCGATGATTGAAGACGCGCGGCCGCCGGTGGTGCTGACGCAACGCAAGTTCGCTGATCGCCTGAAGCATTTAGCTTTCACGAAACTCGTGGTCATTGACGATGAACATGATGCCACCGCTGCGGAACCTGACGGCAATCCCGGCGTCCGGATATTTCCAGAGAGCCGGGCTTATGTGATTTACACATCGGGCTCCACGGGCCAGCCCAAGGGCGCGATGAATTCACATGACGCCATCAGGAACCGGCTGGTGTGGATGCAGAAGGAATATCAGCTTGGTCCGGAAGACCGAGTTCTACAAAAAACGCCGCTGGGTTTTGATGTCTCGGTGTGGGAATTCTTCTGGCCACTGATGTTTGGAGCGCGGTTGGTGATGGCCCGGCCAGGAGGCCACCAGGACCCGGATTATCTGCGGGATGTAATTGCGAAACAAAAGATTACGACGCTGCATTTTGTGCCGTCGATGCTGAGGTCTTTCCTTGAACACGGCCCAACGGACAAGTGTACAAGTCTGCGGCGGATTATTTGTAGCGGAGAAGCTCTAACTCCAGACCTGGCTCGACAGTACATGGAACACATCCCCGTTCCGCTCTATAACCTTTACGGACCCACGGAGGCAGCGGTTGACGTTACCCATTGGCACTGCCGGCCGGAAGATGTGGACAAAGGCGTGCCGATTGGAAAGCCTATCGCCAACACGCAAACCTATGTACTCGATCGACAAATGGAAGCCGTACCAGTGGGAGTGCCGGGCGAACTCTATCTAGGTGGCGCGGGGCTGGCGCGTGGTTACTTGAATAGTGCGGCGCTGACCGCGGAGAAATTCGTCCCCAATCCGTTTGCCGCCAAGGGCGCACGGCTCTACCGGACAGGGGACTGGGCGCGGTGGCGCGAAGATGGCAATCTCGACTTCCTGGGCCGCAAGGATCATCAGGTAAAACTGCGCGGCAACCGGATTGAATTGGGAGAAATCGAATCTGTTTTGCGGCGTCACGAGGCGGTGCGTGATGCCGCGGTTGTGCTGAGCAAGAGCAGTCTGGGCGATCCGTGGCTGCTGGCGTACGTTGTACCCTCAGGAACTCACGCGCTGTTGAGCGTGGAACTGAGGAAGTATGTCCAGGAAAAGCTTCCGGACTACATGGCGCCATCCATTTATATGGAATTGGCGCAGCTGCCTTTGACGTCCAGCGGAAAATTAGACCGGCGAAATCTGCCCGACGCGCGGACGGCCCGCCCAGAACCGCAGGAAGAATTTATCGCGCCCAAGACTCCAATAGAACAGGTGCTCGCCGGAATCTGGGAATCAGTTCTTGGAGTTGACAAGGCTGGCCGGGGCGACAACTTCTTCTGGATCGGCGGACACTCGCTGCTGGCCACTCGAGTGGTGTCCAGGATCCGGGACGCATTCCAAATTGAGATGTCAGTCCGCACGCTATTTGAGTCGCCCGTCCTAACGGACCTTGCCGTGCGCATTGAAGTCGCGATGCAGGACCAGAGCGGCCGCACCGTGCCGCCTTTGACGCCGGCTTTGCGAACTCAGGAGCTACCTCTCTCTTTCGCGCAGCAGAGGCTCTGGTTCCTGGACCAGTTGAGTCCGAACAGCAACGCGTACAACATCTCCGCGGCAGTTCATATTGAAACTGAACTCAATGTGGCCGCTCTGGAACAGTCCATAGCGGACGTTGTGCGGCGGCATGAAACACTGCGCACAACCTTTCCCATTCTTGCCGGACATCCCCGGCAAGTGGTGATGCCGGCTTCACGAAATTGCGACCTGCCGCTGGTTGATCTGAGCGGGCTTGCGGACGAAGATCGCACACAAGAGGCGTTGCGTCTTGACGGCGAGCAAAGCCTGAAACCTTTTGACTTGGCCAACGGCTCGCCGCTGCGCATGAGCCTGGCAATTCTTGATCGGGAACACTACGCGGAGATTGTTACGGTCCATCACATCGTGAGCGATGCCTGGTCCATGGACCTTCTCAAGAAAGAGATTGAATCGCACTATGGAGCGTTTTCCGCGGGACAACCTACTTCGTTGCCTCCGCTGGAGATTCAATATGCAGACTATGCGGTGTGGCAGCGGCAATGGATGCAAAACGAAGTCTTGAATGCGGAACTCGGCTATTGGCGGCGGCAGTTGGCTGGAGCGCCGCTGATCACCGACCTGGCAACGGACTTTCCACGGCCGAACCGGCTGACCTTGCCCGGGGCGCTTGTTCCCGTCCGGCTTTCCGCCAGCACTACGTTGCAGTTGAATGAGTTCAGCCGCAAAGCCGGAGCCACCGTGTTCATGACTCTGATGGCCGTGTTCCAGGCTTTGCTGGCGCGATACACCGGTCAAGACGACATTCTTGTGGGCACGCCGATTTCAGGGCGTAACCAGGTTGCGCTGGAATCACTGATCGGTCTGTTTGTTAACACGGTGGTCCTGCGCACCAATGTCGCGGAGGCAATTTCATTTCGCGACCTGGTCGCGAAAGTACGCGAGTCGGCGCTGGGAGCGTATGCGCACCAGGACCTTCCTTTCGACAAGATCGTGGAGGAAGTGCGGCCGGAGCGGATGATGGGACGCAACCCGCTCTTTCAGACGCTTCTGGTTTTTCAGAACCAGGCGCCGGTCGTCGCGGAGACAGGGGCCAAGGTTGCCGCCGGAGGCGCAAGCCAGGCCGACACCAAGTTCGATCTGGAGTCCAACTTCTGGGAGACCGAGAACGGGATTGCGGGTTCCTTCATTTACAGTCCTGAGCTTTTTATGCCGGCCACGGTGACCAGGATGGTCAGGCACTTTGAAACACTGCTGAGCAAAGTGCTGGCGGACCCGGACATGAGGTTGTCTGACCTTACGCTCATGAATCAAGCGGAATTGCGGCAAGTAGTTCAAGACTGGAACCAGACCACAGTGGAGTTTCCCGCAAATTCCTGCGTACATGAATTGTTTGCGGAACAGGCAGCACAAACACCGGACGCGATCGCGCTGGAATCCACCGTGGAGCAAGTGACTTATGAAGAACTTGATCTGCGGGCGAACCGGCTGGCGAACTATCTGCGGCAGCACGGAGTAGGACCGGAAGTGTTTGTAGGAGTGCTGGTTCCGCGGTCGGTTGAGATGATTGTGGCCTTGCTGGCAATTTCCAAAGCCGGCGGAGTCTACGTGCCAATCAACGTGGTGGAACCGGCAAAGCGCATTGGCTTCATTATCGAAGACGCCGGTATATCCGTTCTCCTCACGGTGAATTCTCTGGCTGAAGGGCTGGACGGTTTTGCCAAACTCGTTCGGTTGGACGAACCGGAGTTCTGGAAGGAACTGAAAGCCAGCCAAAGCGGCCAGATGCCGCACAGTGGAGTGAGCGTCGAAAACCTGATTTATATGTTGTACACGTCAGGCTCAACGGGAATACCGAAAGGAGTCTGCGTTAATCATCGCAGTGTGTTGCGGCTGGTAAAAGGTTCCAGCTTTGCCGCGATGAATTCCGAAGAGGTGTACCTGCAATTTACGCCAAGTTCGTTTGACGTTTCCACGTTTGAAATTTGGGGATGCCTGCTGCACGGTGGCCGCCTGGTGCTACATCCGCCAGCGACTCCGTCTCTGGGTGACTTGGGCGACTTCATTGCCCGGACGCAAATCACCACGATGTGGCTGACCGGCGGACTTTTCCATCAGATGGTGGAATCCAATCTGGCCGGGCTGAGCACGGTATCGCAACTTCTGGCCGGCGGGGAAGCGTTGTCTCCTCCGCATGTCTACAAAGTGATCGATAACTTAAAGGGATGCAAACTCATCAATGGGTACGGCCCCACGGAAGCCACCACTTTCGCTTGTTGCTATGACGTTGAGCCGGACCGCCGTGGCGCCACGGTCCCAATTGGCCGGCCTATCGCGAATACGACAGCTTATATATTGACGGCCGCTCTGCAACCGGTTGCCGTAGGCGAGCGCGGTGAGTTGTACATCGGAGGCGTGGGTGTTGCGCGTGGTTACTTTAACCGTCCTGACCTTACAGCCGCGCGTTTTGTACCGGATCCGTTCAGCGGAAACAACGGCGACCGGCTCTACCGAACCGGAGACCTCTGCCGCTACCTGGAAGACGGAAACATTGAGTTCCTGGGGCGCGTGGACAACCAGATAAAACTGCGTGGACTGAGAATCGAGTTAGGCGAAATTGAAGCAGAGCTTATGAAATATCCGGCGGTGCGGCAGGCCGTGGTGCTGGCCCGCGAAGATACTCCCGGCAACAAAATCCTGGTGGCGTACTTGGCCGCTGATGCGGAATCCGGTGTGTCGAGTGAGGCCTTGAAGGGACACTTAAAAGGACGGCTGCCAGACTACATGGTTCCCGCTGTCTGCGTTGTGTTGAAAGATCTGCCCCTGAACGCCAACGGAAAGCTCGACAAGTCCGCTCTGCCGGCGCCGGATCGTACGTTGATTCGGCCAGAGAAAACATTCGTTGGGGCTCGCGACGCTCTGGAGCAGCAACTGGTGCAAATGTGGGAAGAGATTCTGGCGATCAGTCCCATTGGCGTGCACGACGACTTTTTCGAACTCGGCGGCCATTCGCTGGTGGCCGTGCAACTGGTGGCGCGGATTGAAGAACGCCTGGGAAAGCGCGTACCCATGGCGGGCCTGTTCCAAGAAGCGACCATCGAGCGCCTGGCGCAGTTCCTGCGAGAAGAGACAACGACGGAAGCATCGTCGCTGATCGTTCCCATTCAGCCCAAGGGCGATGCTCCATCTTTATTCTGCGTCCATGCGGCTGGCGGACATGTTTTCTGCTACGCCGAGTTGTCACGCTACATGGGCCAGGAGCAGCCGCTCTATGGCATTCAGGAAGCGCCAAATACGGACCAAATCTCGCAGGCCCCGCTGGAGTCACTGGCGGCGGATTATGTCCACGCCATTATGACCTTCCAGCCCTCAGGACCTTATTTCCTTGCAGGGTGGTCTCTGGGTGGAATGATTGCGTTTGAAATTGCCCGGCAACTGGAAGCCAAGGGGCAACAGATGGGAATGCTGGCAGTGATCGACGCTGAAGCGCCTGACGCGAAATTGCCGGATTACAACTGGGTGGTCCTGCTCGGCAGCTTTGCCTTTGATCTGGGCATACCCGCGGAGACATTGCGGGCTTCATGGAGTGAGATAGCGTCTTTTCCACCGATGGAACAGCTGCGCCGGGTTTGGATTGAAGCCAAGACAACTGGACGCGTGCCGGTGGACATTACTCTCATGGCTTTCCGCAAGCTGTTCGATTCTTTCAAAGCCAAAGCCCACATGATGCGCAGTTACGCAGGAGGCATGTATCAGGGAAAAATTACGCTGTTCCGTGCCGAGCAACCACTGGAATTCATTGGAGAAACGACTCCGGAAAATTACTACACCGATACAGAGCCAACCAAAGGTTGGAAGCAATGGGCGGCCGGCGGAGTAGAGGTCTACACCATGCCTGGTCAGCACCACACGATCATGCGGGAGCCTTACGTGAAGGCCCTGGCCGAACAGCTGCGGACTTGTGTTCAAGATGCAGCAAAAGGACCCCGATAAAATGCAGAACCTTTTCCAACTTATATCCGTACTCATGAAATGGTCGCGAAGTGTTCACCATTCACGCATGTTGATGTTTCTTACGGCAACTTGCGGCATCATCTCCGGTCTGGGCAGCACGGCGCTGATCGTGGTGATCAACACGGCACTATCGGGGAACGCTCCAAAACGGACACTGGTCTGGCAATTTGCCGCTCTGTGCGTGATTATTCCCATCACGGGTTTTGTTTCGCAGTACGCCCTGTTTCGTTTGACCTCGCAGTCAGCACGCGATCTGCGCTTGCAGATGTTTCGCCAGA